>NZ_JBIWPA010000008.1:263729-275823 GCF_044768035.1 Kitasatospora sp. NPDC101176 | reverse complement strand
GAAACCTGAGGCCGGGGATGTCAACATATCTGGCGTTGACTTTTGGCACGCTGTTGAGTTCTCAAGGAACGGACACTTCCTTCGGTCTGCCTTCCGGCAGGCCCTCCGGGCGCTTCGTTCTTTCGTGTTCCCAGCTTATCAGATGTTTTCCGCTCCGTTTTCCGGGGGCTTCGTCATCCAACTCGCCGGCGCCTTACGGGGTTTGACGCCCCGTCCGACGTTTCAAACTCTAGCCGATTCCCGCTCCGAAAAGCGAATCCGGCCGCAATCCGATAAAACGAGCACGCCGAATACGCACCGAGCCGCGACAAAGCGCGACCCAGCCCGAGCCGGGAAGTGGTGTTTCGAAGGATTGGCCGCCCCGGGACCGTCCGCGCCGATGCGTGTCCGGTGCTCCCTGTCGAGCGACTTGGTAACACTACTCCTCCCCGGCGCCCAGGACAAATGGCGGTTCGGGGGCAGCCGGGCACTCTGGGTGACCATGTGATCGAGTGCGGGCGTCGTCGAACGAACCGGGGCCCGCAGGCCTGGCGAGTCACGCCCGGTAGTTGTTTACTGGGAGTGATCAGGGCAGGAAAAGGAGGCCCGGCGATGGAATGTCCACACCCATCCGGGTTCCACGCCGAGGTCCGCTCGCAGTACGCCGCGGCGGGGGCCGAGGTGGCCAGGCTGGTACGAGCGGTTCCCGACGATCGATGGACGGCGCCCACTCCCTGCCAGGCCTGGGACGTACGCGGGCTCGTCAACCACCTCGCCGCGCAGCACCTGTGGGTCTGCCAGGCCGTGGCCGGTTACACCCCCGAGGAGATCGGCCACCGCTTCGAGGGCGACGTGCTCGGGCTCAACCCGGCCGGTGTGTGGGAGATGGCGGTGAGCAGCGCGATACGTGCGCTGTACCGGCCGGGCGCCCCGGACCTGCTGGTGCACCTGCCGTACGGGGTGCGCGACGCCGGCGGGTACGCCCGGGAGCTGACCGCGGAGACCGTCGTACACGCCTGGGACCTGGCGCGGGCGCTGGGTGAGAGCGGGCGGATGCCGCGCGGCGCCGCCCCGTACGCGCTGGCGGAGTTCCAGGGCTACCGCAACCTGGCCGGCACCGGGATGTTCGATCCTCCGCGGGTCGCCCCGCCGGGGGCGGACGCCCAGGAGGAGCTGCTGGCCCTCACCGGCCGCGATCCCCACTGGTCCGCCGAACGCATCTGAGCGGGGGCTGCGGCCGACGGCCCGTGAGCCGCCGGGCCCCGCGCCCCGACCCACCCGCGCCCCCGGCCGCCCGGACGCCCGGCGGAACCGGGCCCGGGCCCCCGAGCCGTCAGACCTGACGGGTGGGCAGCCCCAGGATGGCCGGGTCCTCGGCGAGTTCGGCCAGCAGGGCGTCGAGCTTCGCCCGGTCGACCGACGGCATCACGAAGACGTGCACGTAGCTGCGGCGGGTGGACTCGTCACCCGGGACCATCAGCACGTCCTGGGAGGACAGCGACCACTTCGCGACCAGCTCCGCACTGGGCTTGCGGAACCGCACCGTGACGGCGCCCGGGGTGCGGGCCGGCCAGAGCTCGACGCCGAGCTCGGACTCCATGGCGACCAGGCGGCGCTCCAGGTAGTCGGCGAGCTCCTGGGCGCGGCGGATCCGGTCGACCTGGTCCTGGTAGGAGTGCCGGGACAGGTGGTCCCAGAGGACCAGCGGGGAGAAGCCGTTGCGGGAGCCGGCGAAGGTGGTGTCCGGCGCGCCGATGTAGTCGGGCTGGGACGGGGGCGAGATCTGGTACTTCACCTTCGTCATGTAGATGCCGCACGGCCAGGGCGCGCCCGGCCACTTGTGGCCGCTCATGGCTATCGAGGAGACCATGTCCACCTCGCCGTGCCCGGCAGTCGGCAGCCGGAGGCCGAAGTCGAACTGCGGCAGCCGCGTCTCGGGGGTCCAGCCGTACGCCGGGTCCTCCGCGGCCATCCGCATGAAGGGCGCGTAGCCGGCGCCGAGGGCGCCGTCGACGTGGATCCAGAAGCCCCGGCGGAGGTCGACGAGCGGCTCGCCGGTGCGCGGGTCGGTGCCGTAGACCACCTCGCGGCGGACCAGGCCGTGCCGCTCGAAGATCGGCAGCAGGCGCTCGCAGACCGCCTTGACGTCGTCGTGGGCGCCCTTGAAGGTGCTGCCGAGGTTGAGGTTGACGAAGACCGGGTGGCCCTTGGCGGCGAAGAACTCGACGAGCACCGCGAGGGCGTCGACGTCGATCTCGCCGGGGCCGTCCCAGGAGCCGCCCGAGGGGCCGGGGGCGGAGGGCACCTCGGTGGGCCACTCGCGGCGGCCGGTGGCAGGGTCGACCAGCGGGCACTCGTCCGCGTACTTCTCCAGGCCGACGGCGTGGAAGGTCTCGACGCCGAGCACCCGGACGGCCTTGGCGAAGGAGTAGTGGGTGTCCTCGGAGTAGAACGCGACCGGGCGGTGGGCGTTGGGGTTGTGCCGGTCCGGCGCGGCCTGCACGTAGCGCAGCGCGTCGAACGGTGCGGTCGGCGGCTGGATCAGGGCCTTGCCGCTGAGGTAGTCGCGGGCGTTCCAGAGGGCGTACATGTTGCCCTCGGTGGAGCCCATGGAGAGCATGTAGCCCCAGTAGGACTCGGGGTCGGCCGGGTCGTGGGGCCGCTCGGCGTTCCACAGGGCCGCGTAGTAGTCGAGGACCGCGCGCTCCAGGACCTTGGTGTTCGGCTTGTAGCCGCCGCTCTGGAACGGGTCCCCGAGGTTGTTGATGTTGTTCGGCATGAACCGGGCCAGGTCCAGGGCGCAGCCCTGCATGTCCTGGGTGGCCTGGTAGCCGACCAGGTGCTCGCGCTTGCGCGACAGGTACTCGTCGACCGTGTCGAGGGCTCGCAGGCGCTGGTCGTCGTCCAGACCGCCGGTGGGGAGCACGAACGCGCGTCCGTCCAGCTCCGGGCCCGGGTCGACGGCGGGCGCGGCGGCGAAGGTGGCGGTCGGGCTCATGGGTAGGGCACTCCAGGATCGCTGGCCGGCCGGTCCACGGCGCGGGGAACGGCGGAGGGGCGTTCGCCGCTCGCGGCCAGGATGGAACTTTCCGGCCCGGTGCGGAAGATCCCCCGAAGAAGATTCGGTGGACGGCCGTCGTGGTTTGCGGATCGGCGGAATCGCCTGGGATCCTGGGCGCCATGCCGAATAATCCGCAGGGCCGCAGGGGCCCGGTCGACGACGTGGACCGGGCGATCATCCGCACGCTCGCCGACAACGCCCGGATGCCGAACAACGCCCTCGCCGAGGCGGTGGGCATCGCCCCGTCCACCTGTCTGGCCAGGGTCCGCACCCTCCAGGAGCGCGGCATCATCCGCGGGTTCCGGGCCGACGTCGACCCCGCGGCGATCGGGCTGCCCCTGCAGGCGATGATCTCGGTGCGGCTGCGGGCCCACACCCGCGAGCAGAACGAGAGCTTCCGCAGCACCGCGCCCGACCTGCCCGGGGTGCTGGCGGTGTTCCACATGGCCGGCTCCGACGACTACCTGCTGCACGTCGGCGTCGCCGGCCCGGAGTCCCTGCGCGACTTCGTCGTGGACAACCTGACCACCCACCCGGCCGTCGCCCAGACCAGGACCAACCTGATCTTCGAACAGATAGCGGGGCGCCGCTACCTCGCCCCGGAGCACTGACCGGCCGCGCCGCCGGGCCGTCCCGTCCGGAGGCGCGGCCGGGGACCGTTCCCGCGGTCAGCGCAGCGGGAGCACCAGTGCGGACGGGTCGGCGGCCGTGGACCCGAAGGTCACCGTGCCGCCCGGCGGGGTGTCGCCCCCGTACAGGGCGTCCCGGGTGCCCAGCACCACGGCGAGCCGGTGGCCCGCCGGCAGGTCGTAGGCCGTCGGGAAGAGCGTGACGTCCAGGGGGAACGGCTGCCCGGGCACCCGGCCGGACCAGCTCTGCGGCGCGTGCGAGATCAGCCGGCCGACGCCGAGCGCGCCCACGTCGTAGAGGTAGGCGACGACCGTCCCCCGCGGGCTGGAGGCGGTGACGGTGGTGTGCACCCGGGCTGCGCCGCGCACCTGCAGGCCCTGCGGGTAGGGCGGGGACTGCCGGACGACGGCGGCGGAGCGGTCGAGCAGCGGGAGGAGCACCGTCGGCGGCTGGTGCACCCGCTGGTCGAGCAGCCCGGACAGCAGGGCGACGCCGCCGCCGGCGCCGGACGCGGTGTCGCCGAGCACGGTCGTCCGCCACTCGGGGGCGTCGGCCGGGCCGCCGGGGGTGTCGGCGCCGAGGGAGTCTGCGCCGAGCGGGAGCCGGTCGGTGCGAGAGCTGACGGACCGCCAGTCGGGGTGGGTCTCGTGCGCGCCGGCGGGCCGGACCTCCAGCTCGACCCGGCCGGACCGGTCGGGGGCGGCCGGTGCGCCCATGACGTACTGGTCGAGCCAGGCACGGGCGCTGTCCCAGGTGGCGTTGTCCAGTCCGAGCAGACCGGTGAACTCCTGGCTCGCGTGGTCCCCGGGGCGCAGTTCGAGTCGCTTGGGCCCGGTCAGCCCCTGGTAGAAGTCGGTGATCTGGCCGGGGTTGAAGAAGCTGTCGCCCCAGGCGTTGGCCAGCAGGACGGCGGTGCCGTTCGCGTTGATCCGGTCCAGGTAGCGGGCCGGGGACCGGGTGTCCGCCCAGCGGACCACGTCGGGGAGGTCCCGGTCGGCGAAGAGGTCGTCCAGGACCCGGGTGAACCCGGGGCCCGGCCGGCCGGTCGGGGCCTGGATCCCGGCGAGCACGGCGGCGGCCTGGAGGTGGCGGGTCCGCCCGCTGTACAGCGAGTCGGTCAGGTCGGCCCAGCCGCTCAGCGAGGCGACGGCCTTGATCCGCGGGTCGAAGGCGGCGCCGAGCAGGGTGAGGCCGCCGCCGAGCGAGAGCCCGACCATGCCGACCCGCTCACGGTCGGCCGGGGTGTGCGCGAGCGCCCAGTCGATCACCGTGGAGACGTCGGCGACGTCCTCGGGCCCGGCGACGTCGACCTGGCCGCCGGAGCCCCAGAAGCCCCGCACCGTGTAGGTGACGACGACGTACCCCCGGGCGGCGAGCGCCCGGCCCTGCGCGACGTACTCCAGGTCGTGCTGCCCCCAGCTGGCCGGCTGCACCACCAGCGGGTGGCGGCCCCGGGCGTCGGTGCCCGCGCCGCCGGGGGCCGGGGTGAACACGTCCGCCTTGAGGACGACGCCGTCCCGCGCCGGGATGTCGGCGAGCCGGAAGGAGTCGACGCCCGACACGGCCGGGGACGGGGCCCCGGACGCGGCCGGGGTGGCGGCCGGCGGAGCGGCCGCACCGGCGGGCCCGGCGACGGCGGCCCCTCCGAGGGCGAGCGCCGCCGTGAGGACGGCGCTCACGGTCCGGCGTGCGCGGCCTGGGTGGGATCGTTCCATCGCTGCTCCGTCTGTGCTTGTCCGAACCACTGGGCTGCCGGGAGCCTAGCGATCTGACGATTGCTCAGAGGAGTTGTCGATCAGCCAAATTACTGGCCGGTAACAGCGGTCGGGCGAGGCGACGCCGTCGTCGTCCGGGCGACACGGTCGCCGGCCGGGGCACGCCGGGGCGGACGGCACCGGGGCGGACGGCACCGGGCCGATCGACCGGTGTCAGGCCAGCGACTTGGCCTGCCAGTACCGGAACTGCTCCAGCGGGTCGCCGTCGAGCGCCCACGGCCAGTCGGTCACCGTGTCGCCGAGCAACTGGAACGCGCCCGTGCACTCGCGCCCCCGGCCGGCCTGCACCAGGGCGAACGCGAGCAGGTTCAGGTCGGCCTGGGCGGCCGCGTGCTGCAGGTACCCGGGCCGGGTCCAGGTCGCCAGGGCGCCGTCGAGCACCCGGGCGGCGCGCACCCCGGTCCACTGCCGGCGGGCGAGCAGCGCCTCCACGCCGCCCTTGGCGGTGGTGCGGGTGTGCTCGTCGACGACCGCGGTGAGCTCCACGCCGACGGCCGGCGCGTTCGCCGGCACCGCGGCCCGGACGGACTCCACGAAGTCCATCTGGCTGCTGCGCGACCCGCACTCCTCCGGCGAGAGGTACCGCAGCATCTCCAGGTGCGCCTCGCGGTTCCAGCTGTCGCGGGTGGTCACCTCGTGCCAGACGGCGAACAGCTCGCGCGAGTCGGCGCGCATCAGGCGCAGGATGCCGAGCAGCACGACCCACGGGGTCGGGTCGTCCGGCGCGAGGTCGGAGGCGCGGTAGCAGTTCTCGGCGGCGGCCCTGGCGTCCTCCATCCGGCCCGCATGCCGGCCGCGGACCAGCTCGACCCACGCCTCGAAGACCAGCGGGTCGGCGCCGGCCGGGCGCCGCAGTCGCCAGGTCCGGGCCAGCGCGGACGGCGCGGCGACCTCGGCCAGCACGACCATGCGGTGCGTCCGGCGGTCCCAGTCCTTACCGGTCTCCTGGAGGAGCCGCTCGACCTGGTCGACCTGAATGGCGTCCTGGCCGGGCATGCCGGACGATTTCAGCTGCCGCCGCACGCGGCCCAGTTTGACGTCGTCGAGTTCCGGACGCAGACGCGGACCGGAAGCGCGAAATCTTCGAAGGATCGACACGCGCCGCAGCCTAGGCCCCGTCCGGAATTCCGGACACCCCCCGGATCCAATCGTTATTTCCGCGATTCCGGTGACGCCGCGCTTGCGTACGGCGACCATCCCGGCGGAATGATCATCCGGGCGCAGAATTCCCCACCGGGCATTTCCGGAATTGACCGTGCGTCAGGAAATCGGAATTCCGGCGGCCCGGCGGCTCAGCCCACCGCGGACCCGCCCGCGGCCGGCCGGTCCGCGGGCGGCACGACGGCGGGTGCGGCTGGCGCGGCGGGGGCGGCGGGTGCGGCGGCGGGTGCGGCCGCCGGTGGTACGGCGCCGCGGGGGGCGCCCTCCGGCCGCGCGGTGGCGCGCGCGTGCGCGGCGGCCCGGATCTGCGAGGGCCCGCAGGCCCAGACCATCACCCGCCCGCCGGTCCGCGCCAGCGGACGGTCCCACCCGGAGCGGACCAACCGGGGCCGCCGCACGCCGAGTTCGTCCCTCGCCCAGCCGGGCAGCAACCCGATCGAGGCGTTCGTCAGCAGCCGGACGGCGGCGCGCTCGCGGCGGCTGCGGCCGAACCCGCGCAGCAGCCGGAGCACCTCCAGGGCGGCCGGGGTGACCGTCAACTCCGGCCGGATCCGGGCCAGGTAGGCCGTCGCCTCGGCCCGGGAGCGGGGTATCGCGGTGGCGCCCAGCCGCTCGGCCACCAGGGACGCCTCGGCGAGGTAGCCGTCGCACTCGGCCGCGGACAACGCGGTGGCGGCGAAGGCCTGGTGCCCGGCCAGGAAGCAGAGCACCTCGGCGGTGTGCACCCAGGTCAGCAGCTCCGGATCGTCGGCGCGGTAGGCGCGGCCGTCCGCCGCCGTCCCGCGGATCCGCGGGTGGATCCGCCGCACCGCCGCGATCGCCGCCTCGGCCGCCGCCGTCGAGCCCAGCGTGGTGGTGGTGACGAAGCGGGCCGTCCGGTGGAGCCGCCCGGTCGGATCGACCCGGAAGTCGGAGTGCGCGTCGACAGCGGCCATCGCCAGCGGGTGCAGGGACTGCAGCAGCAGCGCGGCGAACCCGCCCACCAGCATCCCGGCCGGGTGCCCGTGCACCCGCCACACGACGCTCGCCGGCCCGAAGAGGCCCTGGTCCCCGGTCGGCCGGTCGTACCGTTCCAGGTGCAGGTCCTGCCCGTGCACCGTCGCGTTGATCTCCGCCAGCAGCCGCGCGCGCAGTGCGGCCAGCGGCGCCCACCCGCCCGCGGTCCCGATGATCGTCCCCACCACGCCAACCCCTCCGTCGCCGAGGCCCACCACCCTACGGCGGCCGGGCGGGCGGTCGGGCGGGCGCCGTAGGGGCGGCGCGGCGGCGGAGCCCGTCCGCGCGACGGGCCGTCCGGGCCGCCGGACGCGGCTCCGCGCACGACGCCGGGGCCGTACCCCGGCCGGCCGGTCAGCGGACGGGCAGCTGCGGCGCCCCCGGGCGGGCGCCGCCGTAGGCGTCGGCCATCGGGGAGGCGCCGGTGGTGAGGAAGTCGTGGATCGCCGCCAGGTAGGAGGCCCGGTCCACGGCGCCGTCGCCGTCCTCGTCGAGGGCGTCGAAGGCCGCGGCGGCACCGTCCTCGGTGTTGCCGGTCGCCGCCCTCAGCCGGGTGAACTCCTGCCGGGTCAGCCGGCCGTCGCCGTCGGCGTCGGCGAGGTCGAACAGGGAGCCGAGCGCGGGGCGGCAGGACCGCTCGAACGCCTCGTGGCCCGCCCAGGAGCGGTACTCCTCGAAGGTGACGCGCCCGTCGGCGTCGGCGTCCATCTGCCGGAACACCTCCCGGTGGGCCTCCCGGGCCGCGGCGACCAGGGGGTGCTGCGGGTCCCGTCCGGTGGCCGCGGCCGCGCGGTCGACCCGCGCGAGGTACTCGCCGTGGGAGATCACCCCGTCGCCGTCCGAGTCCAGCATCCCGAAGATGTACTGCTTCGCCGAGTCCGACACGTCGTCGCCTTCCGGTTCAAAGGGGGCCCTGGGCAGGGACGTTACCGGCGGCGGGCAGCCTGCGCGGCGCCGACACGACGGCCGGTCCGGTCGGTGGTCCGAAGTCGGCCGGACCGCCTCGGCGGGCCCCCGGCGGGGCGGGCGGCCGTCCTTTCCGGGGGCGTGCTCCGGCGGCACCGCGCCCCCCCTGATGGAGCAACCCGGCCTGCGGTGCGGAGGCGCACGAGGCAGGTGCGGACGGGGCCGTGAGGCTCGTCACTGCTTCGACGCCTCGGCGCGCGGGCTGGGTAGGTGTACGTTCCAGCGACCGACGGGCGGGGTTTCCGCCCCGATCGCAGACGCCCCGTCAGCGTTGCCCTCCGATGAAGGAGAGACACCGGACAATGGCTGCACAGGTCCCGCACCACCACCCACCCCAGCGCATCGGCGTGGTCGCCGAGTCGACCCACGGGGAGACCCGCGTCGCGGCGACCCCCGCGACGGTGCGCACCCTGCTCGGACTCGGTTACCGGGTCGTCGTCGAATCGGGGGCCGGCAGCGCCTCCGGCTTCACCGACGCGGCCTACCGCGAAGCCGGCGCGGGCATCGGCGACGCCTGGGCGGCGGAGGTGGTGCTGAAGGTCAACGCCCCCTCCTCCGACGAGATCGGCCGGCTGGCCGAGGACGCCGTCCTCGTCGGCCTGATCGCACCGGCGCAGAGCCCGGAGCTGCTCAAGGCGCTGTCCGCGCGCCGGGTGACGGCGCTCGCGCTGGACGCCGTCCCCCGGATCTCCCGGGCGCAGTCGATGGACGTGCTCAGCTCGATGGCGAACATCGCCGGGTACCGGGCGGTGATCGAGGCGGCCCACGTGTTCGGGCGGTTCTTCACCGGCCAGGTCACCGCCGCGGGCAAGGTGCCACCGGCGAAGGTCCTGGTGGCGGGCGCCGGCGTGGCCGGACTCGCCGCCATCGGGGCCGCGTCCAGCCTGGGCGCGATCGTCCGCGCGACCGATCCGCGGCCCGAAGTCGCGGACCAGGTCAGGTCGCTGGGCGGCGAGTACCTCGCCGTGGACGTCGCCCAGGAGGCGAGCACCGACGGCTACGCCAAGGCGACCTCCGCCGACTACGACCGCGCCGCCGCCGCGCTCTACCACGAGCAGGCCGGGGACGTGGACATCGTCATCACGACCGCGCTGATCCCGGGCCGCCCCGCCCCGCGGCTGATCACCGCGGCGGACGTCGCGGCGATGCGGCCGGGCAGCGTCATCGTCGACATGGCCGCCGCGCAGGGCGGCAACGTCGAGGGCACCGTGGCGGGCCGCACGATCGTCACCGACAACGGCGTCACCATCATCGGCTACACCGACCTGGCCGCCCGACTGCCCGCCCAGGCCTCGCAGTTGTTCGGCACCAACCTGGTGAACCTGCTCAAGCTGCTGACCCCGGGGAAGGACGGGCTGCTGGTCCTCGACCTCGACGACGCCGTCCAGCGGGCCGTGACGGTGGTCCGGGCGGGCGAGATCACCTGGCCACCGCCGCCGGTGGCCGTGTCGGCCGCCCCCGCCGCCGCACCGGCCGCCGCGACCGCACCCGCCACGCCGCAGGCCGGGCGGCCCCGGCTCACCCCGGCCGTGCGGTTCGGCCTGATCGGCCTGGGCATGCTGGCGGCCTTCCTCGCGACCGCCGCCGCACCGGCCCGGCTGGCCGAGAACCTCACGGTGTTCGCGCTGGCGGTGGTCATCGGGTACTACGTGATCGGCAAGGTCCACCACGCCCTGCACACCCCACTGATGTCGGTGACGAACGCGATCTCGGGGATCGTGGTGATCGGCGCCCTGTGGCAGATCGGGCACGAGAACCGGGTCGTGACCGCACTGTCGTTCGTGGCGGTGCTGCTGACCAGTGTCAACGTGTTCGGCGGCTTCGCCGTCACCCGCCGCATGCTGTCGATGTTCTCCGCCTCCCCCGGGCCGGCCTCCCCCGCCCAGGCCTCCCCCGGGCCGGCCGGCGCCCGGTCCACCTCACCCGAAAGGCGAGCCCGATGACCGCCACGACGGCCTCGCACGCCGCGGACCTCGTCGCCGCCCTGCTGTTCATCCTCAGCCTGGCCGGACTGTCCCAGCACCGGACCTCCCGCGCCGGCGTCGTCTACGGCATCGCCGGCATGGCCCTCGCCCTGGTCGCGACCGTGGTGGTGGCGGCCCGGAGCATCAGCGCCGGCGCCATCGCGCTGATCGTCCTCGCGATGGCGCTCGGCGGCGCGGCGGGCCTGTGGCGGGCGCGCCGGGTCGAGATGACGCAGATGCCCGAACTCATCGCCGTGCTGCACAGCTTCGTCGGGCTCGCCGCCGTCCTGGTCGGCTGGAACGGCTACCTGGAGGTCGAGGCGCACGGGTCGGCCCAGACCCGGGTCCCCGGCGAGCTGCTGGGCATCCACCACGCCGAGGTCTTCATCGGTGTCTTCATCGGCGCGGTCACCTTCACCGGCTCGCTGGTGGCCTTCCTGAAGCTGTCCGCCCGGATCGCCTCGCGACCGCTGACGCTGCCCGGAAAGAACCTCCTCAACCTGGGCGCGCTGGCCGCCTTCGCCGGGCTGACGGTCTGGTTCACCGTCAGCCCGGACCTCGGCCCGATGATCGCGGTCACCGTGCTCGCGCTCGCCCTGGGCTGGCACCTGGTCGCCTCGATCGGCGGCGGCGACATGCCGGTCGTCGTCTCGATGCTCAACAGCTACTCGGGCTGGGCCGCGGCCGCCGCCGGGTTCCTGCTCGACAACAACCTGCTCATCGTCACCGGGGCGCTGGTCGGGTCCTCCGGCGCCTACCTGTCGTACATCATGTGCCGGGCGATGAACCGCTCGTTCCTCTCGGTCATCGCCGGCGGGTTCGGCATCGAGGCCCCGACGGGCGGCGCCGAGGAGGACGGGGAGCACCGCGAGATCACCGCGGACGAGACCGCCGAACAGCTCGCCCGAGCCGGCTCCGTGATCATCACCCCCGGCTACGGGATGGCCGTGGCCCAGGCCCAGCACCCGGTCGCCGAGCTGACCCGCCGGCTGCGCGAGCGCGGCGTCGAGGTCCGGTTCGGCGTGCACCCCGTGGCCGGGCGCCTTCCCGGCCACATGAACGTCCTGCTGGCCGAGGCGAAGGTGCCGTACGACGTCGTCCTGGAGATGGACGAGATCAACGACGACTTCGCCGCGACCTCGGTCGTCCTGGTCATCGGCGCCAACGACACCGTCAACCCCGCCGCCATGGACGACCCGGCCAGCCCGATCGCCGGCATGCCGGTGCTGCGGGTGTGGGAGGCGGAGCAGGTGGTCGTGTTCAAGCGCTCGATGGCCTCCGGCTACGCGGGCGTGCAGAACCCGCTGTTCTTCCGCGAGAACAGCAGCATGCTGTTCGGGGACGCCAAGCAGAGCGTCGAGGCGATCCTGCGGGCGCTCGACGAGCGCGCCCCGCAGGCCCCGGCGGCCCCGCTGCGCCAGCCGACGGCGGCCGGGTAGCCCGCGGCGGCGAGCAGGCGTGGGGGGGGGGGGGGGGGCCGCCGCCCCCCCCCCCCCCCCCCCCCCCCCCCCCCCCCCCCCCCCCCCGCCCCCCCCGGGGGGGGGGCCGCCCCCCCGCCCCGG
>NZ_JBIWPA010000008.1:74248-263719 GCF_044768035.1 Kitasatospora sp. NPDC101176 | reverse complement strand
GGGGGGCCCGCGGGCGGCGCCCCGCGCGCCCCGGGGGCGCCCGGCGCCCCCCGCGGGGGGGGGGGCGCCCGCGGGGGGGGGGCGGGGGGGGGGGGGGGTTTGGGCGCCCGGCCGCCGCCCCCCCCCCACGGCGCCGGTCCGGCCCAGGTGGGCGGGCGGCCGGACAGGGAGGCGTGCAGCAGCCGGGTCCGCGGGACACCCGTGTTGATCCGTGCACGACCGACCCCCGGCCGGTTGAATCGACCCCGGTGTCGCACCCGGACGACTCCCGCTACCACGTGGTGGTCCCCGGCGGCCCGGTCGGCGGGGTGGAGCTGACCCTCGACCTCAGCGTCCTGGACATCGCCCCGCAGCGGATCGCCCTGCGACCGCTGGACGCCCACGACCAGCAGCAGGTGTGGGACTTCCTGATCCACCTCCCCTGAGTCAGCCCGCGGCCCCGGAGCCGCGGGACGAGGACACCGAGGCCACGGCCCCACCGCGCACGCGGTGGGGCCGTGGCCGTTCCACGCCCCGAGCCCGGGCACCGTCACCGCCGCCGCGGCGAACCGGGCGGCGCTCCAGCCCGATCCGAGCCCGGGTCGACCGCCACGGCCGACGGTTGCGGATGGAAGGAGGCGCTGCGGGGACGGCGGACGCTCCGTTCCGCCCGGCCGCCCGGGCCGACCGCACCGGGACCCCCCTTGCCCATCTGCTGAACGGAGTTGGCGTAGTGAGCAGCGGACGTTTGGAACTGTGCCTGGTCGGCGCCGGTCCGCGCGGCCTGTCCGTCCTCGAACGGATCTGTGCGCAGGAGCGGAGGCGCCCCCGCTGGGGGCGGATCACGGTGCACGTCGTGGACCCGGACCCGGCGGGCTCCGGCCGGGTCTGGCGGCCCACGCAGTCCCGGCAGCTGCTGATGAACACCGTCGCCTCGCAGGTCACCGTCTACACCGACGCGAGCCTCAGCATCGAGGGGCCGCTGGAGGAGGGCCCGAGCCTGTACCAGTGGGCGAAGGCGCTCGGCCCGAGCGCGCTCACCCCCGGTTCCGGGGCGGTCTACGACGACGAGACCCTCGCCGAGGCCCGCGACCTCGGCCCGGACACCTACCCGACCCGCGCCCTCTACGGCCACTACCTGACCTGGGTGTTCCGGCAGGTCACCGCGACCGCGCCGGTGCACGTCTCGGTCCGGGTGCACGCCGAACGGGCCGTCGCCCTGGAGGACGCCGACCCCGGGTACGACGGGGCCAGCCAGACCCTGGTGCTGGCGGACGGCACCCGGCTGGCCGGGCTCTCGGCGGTGGTGCTGGCCCAGGGGCACGTCCCCGCGGTCCTCTCCGCCGCCGAGCGCGAGCTGGCCGGATTCGCCGAGCGCCACGGCCTGACCTACGTCCCGCCGGCCAACCCGGCCGACGTGGACCTCTCCTCCGTCGCCCCGGGCGAGGCCGTCCTGATCCGCGGTCTCGGCCTCAACTTCTTCGACTACATGGCGCTGTTCTCGCACGCCCGCGGCGGGGTCTTCGAGCGCGTCGACGGCCGGCTGGTCTACCGCCCGTCCGGCCGCGAGCCGCACCTGTACGCGGGCTCGCGCCGCGGCGTGCCGTACCACGCGCGCGGCCGCAACGAGAAGGGCGCCCACGGCCGCCACCTCCCCCGCCTGCTGACGGCCGAGCACATCGCGCGGCTGCGCGCGGGCGGCCGGCGGATCCGGTTCGGCACCGAGCTGTGGCCGCTGGTCGCCAAGGAGGTGCAGACCGTCTACTACCGGGCGCTGCTCGCCGCCCGCGGCACCCCGGCGCTCGCCGCCGAGTTCGCCGACCGCTACCTGGCGGCCGAGCCCGGCGAGGCCGAGGACGGGCTGCTCGCCGAATACCGGATAGCCGCCGGGGAGCGCTGGGACTGGGAGCGGATCTCCCGCCCCTGGGGCGAGCGCGTCTTCGCGGACACCGCCGACTTCCGCGCCTGGCTGCGGAACCACCTCGACGAGGACGTCCGCCTCGCCCTGCAGGGCAACGTCAGCGGCCCGTTCACCGCGGCCCTGGACGTGCTGCGGGACCTGCGCAACGAGCTGCGCCTCGCCGTCGACCACGCCGGGCTGGACGCCGACTCCCACCGCGACGAGCTCGACCGGTGGTACACCCCGCTCAACGCCTTCCTGTCGATCGGCCCGCCCGCCGCCCGGATCGAGGAGATGGCCGCGCTGATCGACGCGGGCGTCCTGGAGCTGACCGGCCCCGGGATCCGCGTCGGCACCGACGCCGACGACCCCCGGGGCCCCGCCTTCACCGCCACCGGCGACCTCGCCGACCTGGCGGTCCGCGCCACCGTGCTGATCGAGGGCCGGCTGCCCGGGATCGACCTGCGCCGCACCGAGGACCCGCTGATGCTCCACCTGCTGCGCACCGGCCGGTGCCGCCCGTACCGCATCCCCGCGAGCGTCGGCGAGGACTACGAGACCGGCGGCCTCGCGGTCTCCGGGCGGCCCTACCGGGTGCTGGACGCCCAGGGCGTGCCGCACCCGCGGCGCTTCGCCTACGGCGTGCCCACCGAGTCCGTGCACTGGGTCACCGCCGCGGGGATCCGCCCCGGCGTCGGCTCGGTCACCCTGGAGGACTCCGACGCGATCGCCGCCGCCCTGCTGGCCCTGCCCGAGCTCCCGGCCCCGCTGTCGGACGGGGAGTTCCGGGCGGCCGACGAGAAGGCGCGGGCCGGGGCATGACGGACCACCGCACCGACGCCCACCTCGACACCGGCCTGCTCTCCCCGGTCCGGGTCGGGTCCCCCGTCGAGGCCGCGGTCGGCGACACCGCCTGGCTGCAGGCGATGCTCGACGCCGAGGCCGCGCTGGTCCGCGCCCAGGCCCGCTGCGGCACCGTGCCCGCCGCGGCGGCCGCGGCGATCACCCGGGCGGCGCGGGCCGAGCACCTGGACGTGCGCGCCCTCGCCCTGGCCGCGCGCGAGACCGCCAACCCGGTGGTCGGCCTGGTCGGGGCACTGACCGCCCGGGTCGCCGCCGAGTCGCCCGGGGCTGCCGAGTACGTCCACCGCGGCTCGACCAGCCAGGACGTCTTCGACACCGGCGCGATGCTGGTCGCGGCCCGGGCCCTGGCCCTGATCACGGCCGACCTGCGGGCCGTCGCCGAGGCCTTCGGCGATCTGGCGGCCGGGCACCGGGACACCACGATGGCCGGCCGGACGCTCGCCCTGCACGCCGTGCCCACCACCTTCGGTCTGAAGGCGGCCGGCTGGCGGCAGCTGGCCCTGGAGGCGGCCGAGCGCCTGGACCGGGTCGCCGGGGGCGGGCTCCCGGTCGCCCTCGGCGGCGCGGCCGGCACCCTGGCGGGCTACCTCCAGTACGCCGGCGAGGGGGCCGACCCGGCCGCCGTCCTCGACGGCCTGGTCACCGCCTTCGCCGAGGAGACCGGTCTGGCCGTGCCGGTGCTGCCCTGGCACGCGCTGCGCACGCCGATCGCCGACCTGGGCGCGGCGCTCGCCCACACCGCCGGCGCCCTGGGCAAGATCGCGGCGGACGTGCTGGTGCTGGCCCGCACCGAGGTCGGCGAGGCCGCCGAGCCCACCGCCGCCGGCCGGGGCGTGTCCTCGGCGATGCCGCACAAGCGCAATCCGGTGCTCGCGACGATGATCCGCTCGGCCGCGCTGCAGGTCCCCGCGCTGGCGTCGGTCCTGGTCCAGTGCCTGGCGACCGAGGACGAGCGCTCGGCGGGCGTCTGGCACGCCGAGTGGCAGCCGCTGCGCGAGTGCCTCCGGCTGGTCGGCGGGGCCGCGCACACCGCCGCCGAACTGGCCCGGGGCCTCACCGTCGACCCGGAGCGGATGCGGACCAACCTCGGGGTCACGGGGGGCCGGATC
Source organism: Kitasatospora sp. NPDC101176 (assembly GCF_044768035.1). Classification (NCBI taxonomy): domain Bacteria; kingdom Bacillati; phylum Actinomycetota; class Actinomycetes; order Kitasatosporales; family Streptomycetaceae; genus Kitasatospora; species Kitasatospora sp. NPDC101176. Next base: position 259,867 of record NZ_JBIWPA010000008.1, on the reverse strand, counting down.
GTCTCCGAGCGGGTCTCGGCCGTGCTGGCCCCCCTGCTCGGGAAGGCCGCGGCCAAGGACCTGCTGACCCTGGCCTCGCTCCGGGCCGCCGAGAGCGCCCGCCCGCTGACCGAGGTGCTGGCCGGGCTCCCGCAACTGGCGGGCGTGCTGACGCCCGCCGAGCTGGCGGGCCTGCTCGACCCGGCCGGCTACACCGGAGTCGCCGGGGCCCTGGTGGACCGCGCGCTGTCCGACCGGGACCGGCACCCGCTGCGCGCGGACGACACCGCGGCCGTCCGGCACGAGCGGGCCCCGGACGGCCCCGACCGGCCGTAGGGCGCGCCCGGCGCGGTCACCGCCGGGCGGCCGGCAGCCCGCCCCGGGGCGCCGTGCCGCCCGGTGCGCCGTCGCCGCCGGCCACCGGCCGCCCATTGCCCGCCGCCCGCCGAACGGCGGAGGCGGACACCCCCTGAACGGCGGGTGGCAATTCCGGCATCCGCGCCGCAATCAGGCGGCGCCACATGAAATGTCGTTAATTCAACTACAGAAATGGGGAATCCGCGCCCGCCTGCGGATTCCCCGCCGAGCCGACGCAGCCGTGAGATCCAGCTCACCCTTTCGCCGAGCTTTCGCGACCCTTTCGCCGGAAACCCCCTGCTGACGGGAGCTCAGGTCGTATCCGCACCGTTCTGATGCAGGATCATGCTGCAATCCAAGGAACATTCGGATGCTAGCCTTGGTTTCTGCGAGCGAGAGGCCCCAACACTCCCGATTTCGCATCAGCTGACGGACCGTCCACGCGCCCACCGGACCACCGGTACGCACGCCCGGCCCGTTTCCCGCCCCCCGTGGCCCGCCCGGTCCCGGCGGAATCGAATTCCGCCGACCGCGGGCCCGACCATCGCCTCCGACCCATCGGGCGCAGCCGTGCACCACTCGGCCTCGCCCGGCCCTCGCATGCCTAAAAGCAGGAACTGATGCCCGTTCAACCCCTGGCGGAGCTCATACGCTTCGCACGCCGCAATTCGCCCTTCTACGCCGACCTGTACGCCGGCCTGCCCGACCGCACCACGGCCCTCACCGACCTCCCGGTCGTCCCGCAGGCCGAGTACTGGCAGGCCAACACGCCCCGCCACAACCGGCTGCTGACCGGGCCGCTGGAAGAAGCCGTCGTCTTCAAGAGCGGCGGTACCACCGGCTCGCCGAAGTTCTCCTTCTACAGCCGGGAGGAGTGGCGGGAGTTCACCACCTCCTTCGGCGCCGGACTGGTCGACGCCGGACTGCGCCCGGGCCACCGGGTCGCCGACCTCTTCTACGCGGGCGACCTCTACGCCAGCTACACCTTCATCCTCGACTCGCTGCACCGCTCGCCCGTCTCCAACGTCCGGCTGCCGATCGGCGGGGCCGCACCGCTGGAGTCCACCGCGCAGACCCTGGAGCAGTTCGAGGTCGAGGTCGTGGCCGGCACCCCGACCACGCTCTGCGCGCTCGCCGACCACCTGCTGGCCTCCGGCCGCGCGCTCCCCCGCGTGGAGCTGCTGCTGTTCGGCGGCGAAGGCCTCTACCAGGACCAACTGCCCCTTCTGCGCGCCGTGTTCCCCAACGCGAGGGTCTCCTCGATCGGCTACGCCGCCGTCGACGCCGGGCTGCTCGGCCGGCCCGTGCCGGGCCCGGACACCCGGGTGCACCGGGTCTTCGCCCCGGAGACGGTGGTGGAGATCCTCGACGACCACACCGGCGAACCGATCACCGCCGCCGGGGTGCCCGGCCGGGTCGTGGTGACCGACCTGCGGCGACGGCTGATGCCCGTACTGCGCTACCCCGTCGGGGACCGCGCGGAGTGGACCGACGCCGCCGCCGGACGGTTCCGCATCCTCGGCCGCGCCCAGGAGGGCGTCCGGGTGGGCCCGGTCTCGCTGTACACCCAGGACGTGCTCGACCTCGTCCGCTCGGCCGACCCGGCCGAGCGGGTGAACGGCGTCCAGCTGGTGGTACGCCGCTGGGAGGCCCGCGACGGGCTGCTGCTGCGCCTGGCCCACGACGGGAACCCCGACGGGCTCGCCGAGCTGGCCGACGCCGTGACCTCCGGGCTCCACGCGGCACGCCCGCTGTACCCGGAAGCCGTCGCCGCCGGTCACGTGCACCCGCTCTCCGTCCAGTGGGTGCGCCGGGCCGAGCTCGCCGTCAACGCCCGGACCGGCAAGCTGATCCGCGTCCTCGACGAACGGCCGAACGCGTGACCGCCACCGGGGCGGCCGGCGCACCCGCCCGGCGCACCCCGCTCGTCCTGCGCAACCGGCGGTTCGGCGCCGTCTGGACCGCCCAGGTGCTCACCCAGGCCGCCGGCCGGATGTTCCAGGTCGGCGCGGTGTGGTGGCTGATCGCCCACGCCGCCGGCTCCGACCGCGGCCTCGCCTCCGGCGCCTTCCTCGCCGTCAGCACCCTGCCCGCGGTCGTCCTGGCGCCGCTGGTGGCCGGGCTCATCGCCCGCCGCCCGCACCGCGCCGTCCTGGGCGTCTCGGCCGCCGTCGCCGGTCTGGTCGCCCTCGGCACGGCCGCCTGGACCTCCGCCACGACGCCGCCGGCGCTCGTCACCTACGGCGCCGCACTGGTCCTGGCCGGCTGCCAGGCGGTCTTCGACCCCTGCCTCACCACCGCCGTCCCCGAACTCGTCGAGGACGCCGACATCGAGGCCGCGACCGGTTTCGAGCTCGCCACCCAGTCGCTGGCCGGGCTCGCCGGGGGTCTGCTGGGCCCGCTGGTGGTCGACGCCACCGGCCTGGCGGGCGTCGTCGCCGGGTGCGCGGGCGCCTACCTGCTGGCGGCCGCCGTGATCGGCGTGACCCGGTTCCCGGCCGCCCCCGCAGCGGCGGCCACCGCCGACGCACCGACCACCGACGCACCGACCGCCGACGCGGCGCCCGCCGCCGGGCGGCCGCTGCGCCGGATCCTGGCCGAACTGCCGTTCATCCGGCGCGTGCTGCTCTGCTTCACCGCGGCGAACGTCTTCACCACCGCGGTGTTCGTGGTGATGCCGCTGTACACCCGCACGGTGCTGCACGCCGACGGGTCGACCGTCGCCGCCCTGGAGGCGGCGCTCGGCGCCGGCACGCTGGTGGGCTCGTTCACCGGAGGCCGCCTCCCGGGCGCGCCGACCGCGGTCGGCGCCGGGTGCCTGGCCCTGATGGCCGCCGCCCTCGGGCTGCCCGGTCTGGTCGGCGACCGGGCCGGCCAGGCCACGGCCGTGGGGTCGATGGCGCTCGCCGGCTGGTGCGTGGGCGTGATCGGCGTGCGGTTCGTGGCGCTGTTCCAGCGGATGGTCCCGGCCGAGGACCGGCCCGGCTTCTTCGCCGTGATGCAGGCGCTGCTGGGGGCGACCTTCCCGGTGTCGTCCCTGGTCTTCGGCCTGCTCGGCGACCACCTCCCGGCGCGGACGCTGTGCCTGGTCCAGGCCGTCGGCGTGCTGCCCGTCGCGGCCGCGCTGTGGTGGACCGGCCGCCGGCACACACCGGCCACGGACACCGACGCAGACGCCGGCGCCGCCACAACCACGGTCACGGCCGCTGCCACCGCGGTGTCCGCGGAGCCGATCGGAGGCGGGCGATGACCGTGACGATGACCATCGCGCCCGCCGCCCCGCAGGACGTCGCACAGCTGCGCCAGCTCTACTTCGACGTCTACGGCCACGGCTACCCGGTCGCGCTCGGCAGCGATCCGGAGGAGATGCGCCGCCGGATCGACGACCCGCACACCCACTGGCTGACCGCCCGGCACGACGGCGCCGACCAGTTGGCCGGTTCGGTGGCGGTGCAGACCGACCCCGGCGGCCGGATCGGCAAGCTGGTGGGCCTGGCGGTCCACCCCGAACAGCGGGGCGGCGGACTGGCCGGCCGCCTGACCGCGGCGGTCTGCGCCGACGCCTTCGCCGCCGGCACCGTGGACTCGGTCTACGCGACCGTCCGGGTGGTCACCCCCGGTCCGCAGCAGGTCTTCGCCCGCAACGGGTTCCAGGCCCTCGGGTTGCTGCCGAACGCCGTCGAGGTGGCCGGGTGCGAGAGCCTCGCACTGTTCGCCCGCCACGCCGACGGCGTCCTGACCCGGCGCCAGGGCGTCGACCAGGTGCCCGGAGCGCTGCTCCCCCTCCTGGAGGCGGCCCGGCGCAGCACCGGCGTCGGGTACGGCCGGCCGCGCGCCGCCGAGGGGCTCGCCCGGCCCGTCGCGCGGAGCGCACCGGTGACCGCGCCGATGGAGCTCATCAACGCACCTGGCTTCGTCCGCCGCCGGTTCCTGGAGCACTTCCCCGACCCGGGCGAGCGGTTCTTCCCGCTGCACCTCCCGAACACCGTGCTCACCCCGCCGGACGGCGCGTTCGAGGCGTACGCCGATCTGGACCGGTCCGCGGCGAGCTGCTCGCTGGTCGCGGTGCACCCGTCCCCGGCGGCCGTCGCCGGAGCGCTCGAACCGCTGATGGCGGCCGTCACCCGCGCCGGCGCCGACTACGTCGAGACCCTGCTGCCGCTGGCCGACACGGCCGGGCTCGACGCCTTCCTGGCGGCCGGGTTCGTCCCCAGCGCCGTCTACCCGGCGATGCGCCGGATCGGCGACCGGTTCCACGACTACGTGGTGCTGTCCCGCACCAGCCGTCAGATCGACTTCAGGACCACGGCCGTCAGCGAGCCGCTCCAGCCCTACCTGCTGGCCTACCTGACCGCCTGGACCTCGACCTACCTACCCCTTTCCGAGGTTGCCCCGTGACCGTCCGTCCCGTGAACCCCCATCTCGCGCCGGTCGGCGTCCCCGACCCCGCCGCTCTCCCGCACGTCCAGCAGCTGTGCGACCTGGCCTCCCCCTACGCGGCCGGGCCGGAGCCGGACGCCCTGTTCGCCGCCGCGATGGCCGAGGCCAACGCGTGGCACGCACAGCGCTCCCCCTTCCTCCGCGCGCTGCTGGACGGCCCCGCCGAGACCCCGGCGCCGAGCGTCGGCACCGGCGTCCGCACGCCCCTGGTGCACGCCAACTTCTTCAAGCGGCACGAGGTCCTCTCCATCCCCCGGGAGGAGGTGCACCTCCACCTCACCTCCTCCGGCACCACGGGCCAGAAGTCCCAGATGTTCTTCGACACCTGGACGATCCGCTCCGCGCAGCGCATGGTGGCCCGGATCTTCGACCACTACGGCTGGATCACCCCCGACCAGCCCGTCAACTACCTGCTGTACAGCTACGAGCCGGCGCCGCAGCTGAAGCTCGGCACCTCGTTCACCGACAACTACCTGTGCGACTTCGCCCCGGCCAACCACACCACGCACGCGCTGCGGCACACCGGGAGCGGCCACGAGTTCGACGTCCACGGCTGCATCGAGGCGCTGCGGCGGTACGCCGGGGACGGCCTGCCGGTGCGGATCCTGGGCTTCCCCGCGTTCCTGCACTTCACCCTGGAGCGGATGCGCGCCCTCGGCCTGCCGCCGGTCCAGCTGCCGGCCGGCTCGCTGGTGCTGCTCGGCGGCGGGTGGAAGGGGCACACCGACCGGCAGATCGGCAAGGAGGAGTTCTACGCGGACGTCACCGCGCAGCTGGGCATCCCCCCGGAGCGGATCCGCGACACCTTCGGCTCGGTCGAGCACTGCGTGCCGTACGTCGAGTGCGGCCACCACCGCCTGCACGTCCCGGTCTGGTCGCGGGCCGCCGTGCGCGACACCCGCACCCTGGAGCCGCTGCCGTACGGGGAGCGCGGCTTCCTCCACCTGGTCTCCCCCTACATCACCTCGGTGCCGGCGCAGAGCGTCGTCATGGGGGACCTCGCCTCGCTGCACGCCCCGCAGGAATGCCCCTGCCCGCTGCCCACTCCGTGGTTCACCGTCCACGGCCGCGCCGGGGTCAGCCGGAACCGCAACTGCGCGGCGGCGGCCGCTGAACTCCTGAAGGGAATGTCGTGACCACCGAACCCGTGACCACCGAAACCGCGGCCACCGAAACCGCGACCATCGACCCCGCAGCGACCGGGCCCGCGGCCACCGGACCGGTGACGCCCGCCGGGACGCACTTCTGGCAGGGCTCGTTCATCGACGACGACGAGGCCGCCCGGCGGCTGGCCGACCTGCCCGGGCTCGCCGCCCGCGTCCTGGCCGACCCCCTGCCCACCGAACTGGTGCTGGACGCCTGCCAGCGCCTCGCCGACGCCCTCGGCACCGCCGGCGGCCCGGTCCGCACCCGCCTGCTCGACGAGCTCACCCGCGGAGGCGTCGCCCCGGACGAGGCGGCGCAGACCCTCGCCGAGATCGCCGACGCGCTCACCCGGGCGGCCCTGGAACGCAAGCTCCGCCGCGAGCTCGGCGGGCTGCGCCCCGAACGGCTCACCCGGCCCGACGCGCGGGAGACCACCTTCGAGGCGTGGGCGCCGGTCGGGCTCCTGGTCCACATCGCCCCCGGCAACGGCGCCGCGGTGGCCCCGCTGAGCGTCGTCGAGGGCCTGCTCACCGGCAACCTCAACGTGCTGAAGACCAGCAGCGCCGACACCCTGCTCGCCCAGCACCTCCTCGCCGAGCTGGCCGCCGCCGATCCGACCGGTGCCCTGGCCCGCCGGATCGTCGCGCTGCGCTTCCCCTCCACCCGCACCGGGTGGCTCCGGCTGCTGTGCGAGCCCGCCGACGCGGTGGCGGTCTGGGGCGGCGAGGACGCCGTCCGCTCGGTCTCGGAACTGGTCCCGCCCGGCTGCCGCCTGGTCGAGTGGGGGCACCGGATCTCCTTCGCGTACCTGACCCGGGACGCCTGGTCGGACGGGACGACGCTGGACGCGCTCGCCGCCGACGTCTGCCGCCTGGAGCAGCAGGCCTGCTCCAGCCCCCAGGTGGTCTACCTCGACACCGAGGACGACGGCGAGGTCTTCGCCTTCGCCGACCGCTTTGCGGCCCACCTCGCCGCGGCCTCGGACCCGATCCCCCGCCCCGAGCTCGAACCGGCCGAGCACGCCGAGATCACCACCACCGAACTGCTCGCCCGGCTGGAGGAGCACCTCGGCCTCACCCGGGTCGTCGCCGCGCCGGACGGCTCCTGGCGCGTCCTCGCCGACACCCGCTCGGCGCTGGCCGCCTCGCCGCTCCACCGCAGCGTCTGGGTCAAGCCGCTTCCCCGTACCCGCGCCATGGCCGTGCTGCGCCCGATGCGCCGGTACCTGCAGACCGCCGCGATCGCGGGCAGCCGCGCCGACGTCGCCCGGCTCTCCCGGGCCGTGCTCGCCGCCGGCGTGCTGCGGGTCACCCCGGTCGGCGGGATGCTCGACGGCTACCACGGCGAGCCCCACGACGGCGTGTACGCGCTCCAGCGCTACAGCCGCCGGGTCAGCGTCCGGGCGGACGCCGCCTTCACCACCACCGCCTGCCTGGACGACCTGGCGGCCCCCGCCGCCGTCCCCGCCGCGCCGAACGGCCCGCTGCTGGACAAGGCCGGGGTGCAGGAGCAGCTGGGCACGCTCGCGCCGGAGCACGCCCACCTCCACTTCCGCAGCGGTGGCACCAGCGGCGCCCCGGCGCTGTCGGTGTTCACCAACGCCGACTACGACACCCAGATGCGGGCCGCCGCGGACGGCCTGCTCGCGGCCGGGTTCGACCCGGCCCGCGACCGCGCCGCCAACCTGTTCTACTGCGGCGGCATGTACGGCAGCTTCATCAGCTTCTTCTCGATCCTGGAGCGCCTCAACGCCACCCAGTTCCCGATCGCCGCCGGCCCCGACCACGCCGCCACCGCGGAGGCGCTGGTGACGTACCGGGCGGACACGGTGTTCGGCATGCCCTCCTACCTCTGGCAGCTGTTCCACGCCGAGGCCACCGTGCTGCGCGCGTACGGCGGGATCCGCAAGGTGTTCTACGGCGGCGAGCACTTCACCGCGGAGCAGCGCCGGGTGCTCACCGAGGAGTTCGGCGTCGAGCTGATCCGGTCGGCGTCGTACGGCAGCACCGACCTGGGGCCGCTCGGCTACCAGTGCGGCCACGCCGAGGGCTCGGTCCACCACGTCCTGACCGACCTGCACACCCTGGAGGTCCTGGCCCCCGGGGCCGACCGCCCGGTGGCGGCCGGGCAGCCGGGCCGGCTGGTCTTCACCAGCCGCACCCGGGCCGGGCAGCGCCTGGAGCGGTACCAGATCGGCGACCTCGGCCGCACGGTCGAGGGCGTCTGCCCGTGCGGGAGCCACACCCCCCGGATCGAACTCCTCGGCCGGTACGGCGACGTCGTCCGGGTCGGCACCTACTTCCTCAACGTCCGGCGCCTCGTCGCGGTGGCGGAGGAGGAACTCGGCTACCGGGGCGAGCTGCAGCTGCTCCTGGACGCCGGTGCCGACTGCGAGCGGGCCGTCGTCCGGCTCGACGAGCGGTACGCCCCGGACCGGGCGACCGCCCGCGCCGCCTTCCTGGCCGCCGTCCCCGAGCTCGGCTCGGCCGTGGCCGAGGGGCTGCTGGAGTGCACGGTCGAGACGACCGGCGCCGCCGGCTTCGAGCGGACGCCCACCAGCGGCAAGCTGCGCACGGTGGTCGACCGGCGGCCGCTCCCGGCCTGACGCCCCGGCGCGGGGACCGGCCGCTCCGGTCCCCGCGCCGGGGGGACGCAGCCCCGGCCCCTGAGCGGCCGCGGGCCGCGCCCGCTCAGGGGCCGGGGCCCGGCGCGGCCTCCCGGTGGCGCCAGCGGACCGGGTCGACGGGCGCGGAGGGCCTGGCCGCTCGGACCGGGGGCCGGTACCCGCCGCAGGAGAGGACCAGCCGCTCGTCGGCCCCGGGCTGGAACTCGTAGGCCGTCCGTTCCAGGCGGCTCGGGATCCCGGCGTCGGCGAGCTGCGAGCGCAGCCGCTCCAGCGGGCCGTAGCGGCGGCCGGTGTCGTACACCACGACCGGGAAGAGCCGGACCTCGCGGCGGGCGACCCGGGCCAGCTCCAGCAGGGACGCCAGGTGGAACGCCTCGTCCAGCCGGTTGCCGTACGAGAAGAGCAGGTGCGAGCTGAGCACGAGGTCGAAGGAGTCGTCGGCGAAGGGCAGGTCGGGCAGCGATGCGGCGACGTAGCGCTCCGGGCGGGCGGCGATGTCGGCCCGGAAGACGCGGGCGTTGCCGATCCACTGCTCGGTCAGGCGGTCGGGGTGGCCGTACCAGCTCCAGACGAACGCCGCCGCCTCCCGCAGCAGCGCCGGGTGCTTGTGACGGGTCTCCCGCTCGACGAGGGCGCCGAGTTCGGCCCGGTGACGGGCGTACTCGCGGTCGACGGCCACCGCGTCGACGCCGCGCCCGCCGGCCTCGGCGACGAAGCTCCCGGCGCCGCCCGGGCAGTCCAGGACGCTCCCGCCGAGGTCCCGGGCGGTGAGCCCGAACATCGCCCGGTACTCGGCGAAGGAGCGTGCGCTGACCAGCACGGTTCAGCCCCTTCCGACGTACGGCATGGTGGTGGGCAGGACGGTCAGGGACTGGACGTTGGTGTCCAGGGGCATCGAGGCCATCAGCAGCACCGCCTCGGTGAACCGCTCCACCGGGATGGTCGGCTCCACCGCCGTCCGCCCGTCGGCCTGCAGGGCGGCCGGCTGGGGTCCGCCGTCGAACGGGGCGACGTTGCCGACGTCGATCTGGCCGACGGCGATGTCGTGGGCCCGGCCGTCCAGCGACAGCACCCGGGTGAGGCCCAGGAGGGCGTGCTTGGCGGCCGTGTAGGCGGCCGAGTGGGGGCGGGGCACGTGCGCGGAGGGCGCGCCGTTGTTGATGATCCGCCCGCCCTGCGGGGTCTGGGTGCTCATCACCCGGAAGGCCTCGCGGGCGCAGAGGAAGCCGCCGGTGACGATGGTGTCCAGCACCCGGTTCCAGTCGGCGAGCGGGGTCTCGGTGACGGGCCGGCGCGGAGCCGCGGCGCCGGCGTTGTTGAACAGCAGGTCGAGCCGGCCGAACCGCTCGCGGACGGCGTCGAACAGGGCGGCGACCTCCTGCGGGTTGCGGACGTCGGTCGGGAAGGCCAGCACCCGGCCCGGGTCGACCGGCGCGAGGGCTGCGGTCTCCTCGAGCGCGTCCTTACGCCGGCCGGCCACCGCCACCGACCAGCCGGCGCCGAGCAGGGCCAGCGCGGCGGCCCGGCCGAGCCCGCTGCCGCCGCCGGTGACGATGGCGATCCGGCCGTCCGGTGTCCGTGCGGCGGTCATGACGCCTCCGTGTTCATCCAGATCCGCAGCATCCGCCGGGCGTTCGGTCCCGGCTCGTCCACGTAGGGTGAACGGCCGTGCAGCACGCGGCTGTTGCGGATGATCAGCAGGTCGCCCGCGGCCATCGGCAGGCCGAAGGCGATCTCCGGGCGGTAGAGCACCTCGTCCAGCACGCCGAGCGCCTCCCACTGACGGTCCGTCAGCGGTGGTCCGCCGCGGTCCGGCGAGGAGCGGACGGTGCGGGTCTGGTAGTAGCAGCCGACGGTGCCGTCCTTCTGTGCGAAGAGGATCGGGGAGACCACGACCTGGGGGCCGGCCCGCCCGGTCCGGTCGAAGGTCCAGTCCTCGGCGAGGGTGGCGAGGGCGTCCGGCCGCTCCCGCGCGATCAGGTCGTGGACGTGCCGCGCGCTCGCCAGCTTGGTCGCCCCCCCGCCGTGGAAGGCGGGTCGGAGGCAGAACAGGACGAGCAGGTCGCAGGTGTCGCAGTGGAAGCCGAGCTCGGTGTTCCCGTCGCCGTCCTGGTCGCGCAGCACCTGGGTGAGGTCGCCGCGGCCGTTCTGCGGGACGATCTCGCCGAAGTCGCTCAGCAGGAAGGACAGTGCGGCCGTGACCTCCGCCTCCGGCTCCTCCGGGTCCAACAGCCCGCGGACGTGGGCGAGGCCGACGGAGCGGGTGGCGGCGTCGACGAAGGCGCGCAGCCGGGCCCGGACGGGCTCCGCCGGGCCCCAGCGGCGGGCCCGCGCGTCGGCCCGGAGCAACCGCCGTTCCCGGTCGTCCGGCGCGAGCGACCAGAGCACCCGCCGGGCGTCCAACTCGGCACTCCCCCAACCGATCTCGGCCACCCGGCCGGCCCCGGCCACCGTGCCGCCGTCCGGCGTCGTGTCGTCGTGGTCCATCTGCACACCGTCCCTCCGCTACCGGGCGTCCGCCACCGCGACCGCCTTGGACCACAGCGCCAGCGCCTCGTCGATCTGATCGGCCGTGACCACCAGCGCCGGCACCATCCGCACCACGTTGAGGTGGACGCCGCAGGTCAGCAGCAGCAGGCCGAGGTCGGCCGCCGCCTGCTGGGCGCGACGTGCGGTGTCCGGGTCCGGCGAGCCGTCCGGGTGGCAGAACTCGCTGCCGGCCATCAGCCCCAGCCCCCGGACGTCGGCGACGGCCGGGGCTCCGGCGGCGACCGCCCGCAGGCCGTCGAGCAGACGCGGGCCGAGCTCGGCGGCGTTGTCGACGAGGCGCTCGTCCCGGATGACGTCCAGCGTGGCGAGCGCGGCGGCGCAGGCCACCGGGTTCCCGCCGTACGTGCCGCCCTGCGAGCCCGGCCGGGCCCGGCGCATCAGCGCGGTCGACGCGGCGACCGCCGACAGCGGGAAGCCGCTGGCCAGTCCCTTGGCGGTGATCAGGACGTCCGGCACCACGCCCTCGTGGTGCCGGTGGGCCCAGAACCGGCCGGTGCGGCCGAAGCCGGTCTGGATCTCGTCCACCACGAGCAGGATGCCGTGCCGGTCGGCGCGCTCGCGCAGCCCCGCCAGGAACCCGGCCGGCGCGGGCACGTAGCCGCCCTCCCCCAGCACCGGCTCGACGAACATCGCCGCCGTCTCGTCGGGGTCGGAGACGGTGGCGAGCACCTGGTCCAGCCCGCGCAGGGCGTGGGCCACCGCCTCCTCCTCGCCCAGGCCGAGGTCCAGCCGGAGGCGGAAGGCGTTCGGGAAGGGCGCCACCGCGACACCGGGCATCACCGGGCCGATGCCCGCGCGGAAGCGGGTGCCGGCCGTGCTGAGCGCCGCCGCGCCCATCGTCCGGCCGTGGAAGGAGCCCTCGAAGACGATCACGTTCTGCCGCCCGGTGGCGTGCCGGGCGAGCCGCAGCGCGGCCTCCACCGCCTCGGTGCCGGCCGTGGCGTAGAACAGCGCGTCCAGACCGGGCGGCAGCACCTCGCCCAGCCGGCCGGTGAGGGCGAGCAGGGGGTCGTGCAGCACGGTGGTGTACTGGCCGTGGATCAGCCGGCCGGCCTGCTCGCGGACCGCCTCGACCACCCTCGGGTGGCAGTGGCCGGTGCTGGTCACCCCCACGCCGGAGGTGAAGTCGAGGTAGCGGCGGCCGTCCGCGTCGAAGAGGTGGAGGCCCTCGCCGCGGGTCGCGACGACGGGGGTGGCTTGCTTGAGCACCGGGGAGAGCTGGGACACGCGGTCCGCCTTCCGTGGTCGGGGGGTGGGTCTCGGTCGGTCGCGGATGGTCCGCGGGGTGCGTCCGTCGGGTGCGTGCGCGGGGCTGTCGTTGGCGCCGGGCGGTCAGTGGCGCGCGGGGGCGGGCGGCAGGTAGCCGGCGCCGGCCGCCCAGGTGAGCGCGGCCGACCACCACTGCGGGGTCGGCGCCGCGAACCGGACTCCCAACCGCGCCAGCACCGAGGTGGTGTACGCGCTGTCCACCAGGACGTTGCGCTCCTCCTGCAGCGCCCACGCGGCGGCCAGTCCGGCGGCCGTCGGGTGGTCGCGCTCGGCGCGGGCGATCGCCGCCGCGAAGGTCGCGTCGTCGGCGAGCCGGACGGCGTGGCCGTGGGCGGCGAGCCAGCGGACGAGGTCGTCGTGCGGCGTCTCGTGCGGCGTCTCCACGTGGTAGGCGCCGGGCGGCGCGAACGGGTCCAGCGCGATCGCGGCGATCCCGGCAGCCACGGTGTCCACGTACGAGAACCCGAAGGCGGTGTGCGGCCGGCGCGGGGCGACCCCGGCCAGCAGGTAGCCGCGGACGAGCTGGTAGATTCGGTTGTCGCCGACGTTGGCCTGGAAGGCGCCGGTGCCGCTGTGCGCCGCGATGTGCCCGCTGCGGTACAGGTAGGCGGACCGGCCGCCGGCCGCCCAGGCCCGGACGGTCTGCTCCGCGGCGAACTTGCTCCGCTCGTAGGGGGTGCGGAAGTGCTGGCCGATCCGCAGGTCCGCCTCGCTGAACCGGCGCGGCGGGCCGTCCACGCCGCCCGCGACGGCCAGCGTGGAGACGTGGTGCAGCCGGGCCGTCGGGGCGTACTCGTCGACCCAGTCGAGCAGCCGGCGCACCGCCGTGTGGTTGGTCCGCTCCAGCTCGTCGGGCGAGGCGACCAGCCGGACGTCGGCGGCCGCGTGCACCACGACCTGCGCCCGCCGCGCCCGCGCCAGCCCGGCCGGGGACAGGCCCAGCCCCTCCCCGTCGATGTCCCCGGCGACGGCCCGGACTGCGTCCGGCAGGCCGCCCAGCCGGCGCGCGGCGTCGGCGTCGTCGGCGGCCCGCACCAGGCAGGTGACCTGGGCGCCGCGGTGGTGCAGGGCGTCCACCAGGTGCCGCCCCAGGTAGCCGGTGGCGCCGGTGAGCAGCACCCGGGCGGGCTCGCGGACCACCAGCGGGCCGGGCGCCGCGGGCCGGGCGGGCGGGGCCACCGGGGCGCCCGCGTGGAGCGGTTGGCCGGAGGTCGACAGCGGGCACCGCACCGGCGGTGCGGGCCGCACCCCGGCCTCGGCGGCCACGGCGGCGGCGAACCCCGCGACGATCCGCTCCGCCTCCGGGTGCGGCAGCGCGGGCCACCCGTACACCAGGTCGGCGACCAGCCGGCGCTCCACCACCCGTGCGGTGAGCCGCAGTTCGTAGAGCGGGTCACCACCGGTGCAGCGCGCCACCCCGGCCTGCTCGTCGGCGACGATCCAGTCCAGCGCCGGCTCGTCGGGCAGCCGGAAGGTACCGAGGAAGTTGAACCCGGCGGCCGGGCGGTCGCCGGGCGCGTCCATGGGCCGCACGGGTGCCCGGCGCAGCCGCTCGGCCACCGCTGCCGGGCCCGCCGACGGGTCCACCTCCAGCCGTTTGACGGCGGTGAACCAGCCCACGGTGTCCAGGAACTCGCCCTGTCCCCCGGCGGTGTCCCGGCCGTGCGTCTCCACCTCGACGGCGAGCCGCGACCGTGCACCGCGGCCCGGGACGGCCGCGGCGAAGGCGGTCAGCAGGAGGGCTTCCAGTCCGGCACCCCCGCCGTGCCGGGCGACCAGCCGGGCGGTGCCCGCCTCGTCGAGCGCCCAGCCGACGGCCGCCGGTCGCGCGCGGACCGGGGCGGCCGGGGACGGGGGCCGGGCGGACGGGCGCCGGACGGGCGGGGCGCCGGAAGGCGGGTCGTCCGCCGGGGCGGGCACGGCGGCGGCCCACCGGTAGAAGTCCGGGGCCGGCGGCAGGGCGGTCGGCTCACCGTCGAGCGCCGCCCGGTAGGCGTGGGCGAGGTCGTCCAGCAGGATCCGCCAGGAGAGGCCGTCCACCACCAGGTGGTGCGCGATCAGGGCGAGCCGGTCGTCGGTGCCGGGCGGGCCGGTGAACAGGTGGGCGCGCAGCAGCCGGCCGGCCGCGGGGTCGATGCCGCGGTGGAGTTCGGTGCAGACCCCGGCGATGGCTCCCGCGAGGGTCCCGGCGAGGGGGTCGGCGGTAGGCCCGTCGACCGGGCCCGCCGGGCCCGGGAGCCGGCAGAAGGTGAGCGGGTCGAGGTCGGCCACCGGCCGGGGCTCGCCGTAGCCCTGCGGGCCGACCGGCCGGCGCAGCGCCGGGTGCCGTTCCAGGACCGCCCCGAGGGCCGCCGACAGCGCGCGCGGGTCGACGGCCTTCCGGCAGCGCAGCAGGACGGACTGGTTCCAGTGCCGCAGGTCGTCGACGGCGCTCTGGCGGTACAACCACCGCTGGGCCGGGGCGAGTCGGGCCCCCCGGTCGCCGGGCGGCGCGGCGCCCGCGTCCGGTGGCGTGACCGGGGTCGGTGGCGTGCCCGGGGTCGGTGGTGCGGCCGCGGCGACCGCCGCCAGGCCGTGCGCCGTCGGGTGCCGGTAGAAGTCCTCGTAGTGCACCCGCAGGCCCCGGCGGCGCAGCAGGGCGACGGTGCGCATGGCGAGGATGGAGTCCCCGCCGAGGCCCCGCACGTCGCTGTGCGGCCCGACCGCGGGCAGGCCCAGCGCGCCCGCCCAGAAGGCGGCGATCGAGCGGGCCAAGCCGTCGTCCTCTCCCGGGGTGGTCCCCGACTCGGCGCGCCGGCCGACCAGTTCGCCCACCAGCTCGGCCAGGCGGGCCCGGTCGAGCTTGCCGTTCGGCCCGAGCGGGAACGCGGGCAGCACCAGGATCGGCCGGGGCACCGAGTAGCCGGGCAGCCGGTCGCGCAGGTGGGCTTCCAGCCCCTCCGGGCCGGGGCCGCGCCCCGACAGGCTCACCGCGCCGACGAGTTGGTTCCCGAGCACGGTCTCCCGGACCAGCGCGGCCGACCGGGCCACCCCGGGGAACCCGTCCATGGCCCGTTCGACCTCGGCGAGGTCGACCCGGTAGCCGCGGACCTTCACCTGGCGGTCCACCCGGCCGACGAAGACCAGGCTGCCGTCCGGGCGGCGCCGGCACAGGTCGCCGGTGCGGTAGCGGAGCTCGCCGGCGTGCCAGACGAAGCTGCGCGCCGTCTCGGCGGGCCGGCCGAAGTACCCGGCGCTGACGCCGCGTCCGCCGATCAGCAGCTCCCCCACCCCGCCGTCGGCCACCGGCCGGCCGTCGCCGTCCAGCAGGATGAGCAGCACCTCGCCGATCGCGGTGCCGATCGGGACGGTCGGCTCGTCGGCGGGCAGCTGGCGGGCCTCGGTGGCGAGGAGGCAGGTGGCGCCGACGGTCGTCTCGGTCGGCCCGTAGTGGTTGGCCAGCCGCGCGGTGGCGCCGGTGTCGAGCAGGGCGGCGGCCAGCGGGCGCGGCAGCGCCTCCCCGCCGAGCAGCACGGTGTGCAGCGGCGGGGCGTCGGCCGGGCGGCCCTCCAGCAGCGCGGTCAGGTGCGAGGGCGTGGTCTTCAGCACGGTCACCCCGGCGCGGCGCAGGGACGCCCAACAGGCCTCGGGGTCGCGCACCTCGGCGTCCGGTACGACGTGCACCGAGCCGCCGACGGCCAGCGCGAGCAGCCAGGCGGTGTGGCCCAGGTCGGCGGCGAGGGTGGTGACGTGCGCGGTGCACGGGGCGTCGGCCTCGGTGTAGCCGAGCCGCCCGGCCAGGGCCTGCGCGTAGTGGACGGCGTTGCCGTGGGTGACGGCCACGGCCTTGGGCTCGCCGCTCGACCCGGAGGTGAAGGAGAGGTACGCCAGGTCGTCGCCCTGCCCGGCGGGTCCGGAGGCGGCGGGGCCGTGGCCGGGGCCCGCGGCGGCTTCGGCGGCGGCCGCCCGTGCGCCGGGCGGCCCTTCCGCGTCCAGCACCTCCACCGGCCGCTCCGCCCCGCAGCGGGCGTCCGGCTCGGTGCCGAGCACCCGGGTGACCCGGACGGCCGCCAGCCGTCGGGCGAGGTCGGCCGCCGACCACTGCGGGTCGACGGGCACCGCGGCCGCGCCCGAGCGCAGCACGCCGTACAGCAGCACCAGCATCCGGGCGTCCCGGGGCCCGAGCAGGGCGATCCGGTCCCCCGGCCCGGTGCCGGAGGCGGTCAGCCGGGCGGCGATCCGGCCCGCCGCCGCGTCGAGGGTGCGGTAGTCGAGGGCGCGGACGCCGTCGGTGAGGGCGGTCCGCGCCGGGTGGACCCGGGCGTGGTGCGACAGGAGCTCGGACAGCGACCGGGCGGCCCGCGGGGGCCGCGCCGGCCGGACGTGCTGCGTCGCGGAGGTCACGCCGACTCGTCCCCCGTCCGCGCGGGCCGGGCCGCCCGAGGTGTCCGGGCCTCCGGCGCCACGAGCAGGGGGTCCCCCGCGAGGTACCCGTCCAGCCGGGCCCGGCCGGGCAGTCGCCCGGCCAGCTCCCAGGCCAGCATGCGGTGCAGGCCGTCGATGTGGATCAGTCCCTCCCGGACCAGCAGGTCCGTGTAGTCGGTGTGGTCGACCGGGCCGGTGCTGAGGTAGACCGGAGTGAACGGGGACCACCGGAGCAGCCGCAGCTTGGCCGCGCAGACCGGGTTCGCCCCGGACCAGTCGGCCCCGCCGGCGCGGATCCGCTCGGCCGCCTCGCCCACCGTCAGGCCGGAGCGGGGGACGAGTTCGCGCTCGCCGCCCTCGCTCAGGTGCCAGGGCAGGACGACGCCGAGGACGTCCGCCCGCGAGAGCCGGACGCGCCACCAGCCGCCGGGGATCCGGTCGGCGCGTTCGAGGTTCTCCTCGCCGGCCGGGTTGCTGTTGGCCTCGTGGGCGCGCTCCACCGGGTGGTCCCGCAGGTAGGCGTCGTGGACCTCGGGGTAGGCGACGGCGGTGACGATCTCCACGCGGTCCTCCTCAGACGGTTCCGGTGTACTCGGTGAAGTGCCGTTCCGCGAACAGCTCCGGCCACTGGGCGCCCGCCAGCCCCAGTTCGCGGGCCCGGGCGAGCATCTGGCGCCAGTACGGCTTCACCGGGCGCCAGCGCGCGCCGACCTGGCAGTAGGACGCGTCGATGAAGTAGCGGGGGGAGCCAGGGCCGTCGGGCGCCGGTCTGCGGGTGTGGAGCAGGGCCGAGTCGAGCAGCACGGTGGAGCCCGCGGGCAGCCGGTCGATGACCACCTCGCCGGCCAGTTCGCAGGTGCCGTGGTGGGCGAAGGACGCCTTGCCGACGACGCGGCGGTGCGAGCCGGGCAGCACCGCCAGACTGCCGACCTTCTCGTCCAGCCCGCCGAGGTAGTGCAGCGCGTGGACCATCAGCAGCGACGGGTCGGAGCGGTCGTTGGGCTCGCGGTCGTGGTGCCAGGGCTTGCCGGGGATCCCCGGCGCCTGGCGGTCGCTGTGCAGGTGGTGGAAGACGAAGGACGGGCCGATCAGGCCGGTCAGGGTGCGCAACAGCGGCGGGTGGGTGAGGAGCCGGCCGTGGGCGGGCAGTTCCAGTTCGAGCAGCGGGGGCGCCGCGCGCCCGGTCGGGTCGGCGCAGGCGGCGATCGAGTCGGCGCGCAGTCCCTCGTCGACCCAGCGGTCGACCTCGGGGACGAGCCGCGAGCGGAGCGGCTCCGGCAGCAGGCCGGGCAGGACCAGGTAGCCGGACTCGAGGAACCGGCGGCGCTGCGCGCCGGAGGGGGCCTCACGCCCCGGGGAGGACGGCGTCACCGAGCGGATCCCTTCCTTCCGGACGACGGGACGCACAACCGGGCACGGTCGATCGGACCTGAACGGGTTCGGTGGGTCGCACGGGACCATCCAGACCTCGGGTGGCGACGGAGACGTCCGTCGTCGCCACAGCTGACACACGGGTCACCACGAAGAGACACGAGTTGATCACGCAAAGTAGTCCGCGTGAGGAGTATGAACCGGCCTTCGCGTCCACGACAAGACCACGGCCGACCCGTGGACACCTTCCCGCCACCGTGCCGTTCAGCTCCGGCCACCGGTCGACCCGCTCCCCACGGGGCACTCGGGAGCGCCACCGCACCGGTGATTGGCCGCCGGAACAGCGGATACGGCAGAGTGACGTCATGAGCGCCGACACCAGGAGTCACCAGACGGCCGGCCGCGGCCCCGTGGTCCGACGGCGACCGGTCCAGCAGCGCAGCCAGGAGCGGTACGGCCGGATCCTGGACGCCTGCGCCGGACTGCTCGACGAGGTCGGCGCCACCGCGCTCACCACCAAGGAGGTGGCACAGCGCGCCCAGGTGCCGATCGGCACCCTCTACCAGTTCTTCGCCGGCAAGGAGGACCTGCTGGCGGCGCTCGCCACCCGCAACCTCGACCAGTACCTCCAGCGGCTCGACGGCCGGCTCGCGGGCGCCGCCCCGCTCGGCCCGGCCGGGTTCACCGACCTCGCGGTGGACGAGTTCGTCGCCATGAAGCGCACGGTGCGCGGCTTCGGCCAGGTCGACTTCGGCCTCGCCGACGCCGGGCCGGCCCTCCCCGCCTGGGTCCACGACGACCAGCACCTGCTCGACGCGGGCGTGGACAACAACACCGCCGTCGCGCTGCGCCTGCAGGCGCTCGGCGGGGACCTGTTCGCGGCGGCCGACCCGGCGGCGCTCACCCTGGCCCTGCGGGTCGCCCTGGAGGCCGCCGACGCGGTGCTCAAACTGGCCTTCCGCAGCGACCCGGACGGCGATCCGGCCCTGATCGCCGAGTGCAAGCGGCTGGTGCGCTGCTACCTCACCGAGCAGCCGCCCGCCCGCTGAACCGGCCCGGGGCCCGCCACCGGGCCCCGCCGGCAGCGCACCCGCCGCCCCCGACCCGGCCGCCCGAGGCGTTGCGAGCCCGCCGCCGCGGCAGCACAGTGGAAACCGTGGACCGGAACGGCCGCGCGGCGGCCGCCACGACCCGAGGAGCAGACCATGCACGCA
This sequence comes from Kitasatospora sp. NPDC101176, assembly GCF_044768035.1. NCBI lineage: Bacteria > Bacillati > Actinomycetota > Actinomycetes > Kitasatosporales > Streptomycetaceae > Kitasatospora > Kitasatospora sp. NPDC101176. The sequence continues at coordinate 240,511 of NZ_JBIWPA010000008.1, read as the reverse complement.
GCGGTAGGTGACCAGCTCCACATCCACAGCAGGTCGGTGGGCATGGTGGACCAGAAGGGCGAGATCGTCGAGGTGCGCGGCGCCGACGGCCAACCGCCGTACGTGGTCCGCTTCGAGGACGGACACCAGGGCCTGATCTACCCCGGCCCGGACTGCAACATCGAGCCGCGCGCGACGAACCGCTGACCGACACCCCCACCGCCCCGCACCCCACCGGGACGAGGTGGTGAGGAGCGGTGTCCGCCGCCACGACCCCGCTGCCCGGGGCGCTCGCCGGGCTCGCGCCACTGCTGGACCACTACGGGTACCTCGCGGTGGCGCTGCTCGTGCTGCTCGACAACTGCGGCATCCCGGTACCCGGGCAGACCATCCTGGTGCTCGCCTCGGTGTACGCCGGGACGGGCCACCTGAACTTCGCCGCCGTCCTGCTGATCGCCGTCGTCGCCGCCACCGTCGGCAACAGCCTGGGCTACCTGATCGGCCGCACCGGCGGGCGCGCCTTCGTCCACCGCTGGGGCCGCTACGTGCTGCTCACCCCGGAGCGGATGGAGCGGGCGGACGGCTTCTTCGCCCGGCACGGCGCCAAGGTCGTCACGGTGGCCCGCTTCGTGGACGGGCTGCGCCAGACCAACGGCATCATCGCGGGCACGACGGAGATGCCCTGGCGCCGGTTCCAGCCGTTCAACGTGCTCGGCGCGGTGCTGTGGGTGGGCGTCTGGGGCACCTTCGGCTACCTGGCCGGGGCCAACATCGGCACGGTCTACCGGACGGCGATCCGCTACCAGCTCTGGTTCGCCGTCGGCCTCGGCCTGCTGGTGGCGGCCTTCCTGCTCCGGCAGGTGCTGCGCTACCGGCGCCGGCGCGCGGAGGACGGCGGTGCCGACGGGAACCCCGCCGGCACCGAGCCGGGCACCGGGCCCGACACCGCCCCGGGCGGCACCACCGGCACCACCTCCGACCCCGCCACCGGGGACGGCACCGCCACCGGGCACGACACCGCCACCGGGGACGGCACCGAACCCGGCCCCGACCGCGACTGAACGGGCCGGCCGCCCGCGCGCCTACCGCAGCGGGAACACCTCGAACGGCACCGCGAACCGCACCCCCAGCCGGCTGCCGGCGCCGCGCCCGAAGCCCTCCAGGAACTCGCGCGCGTCCGCCATCGCCCCGCCCAGCCCGGCCAGGTACGCCTTGTGCTCCTCCAGCGAGGCGACGCCCAGGTCGAAGTGGTCGGTGGTGTCCACCGCGTGCCGCGCCTCGGGCGAGCCCGCCGCCCACACCTGCCGCACCCCGTTCCACGGCTCGTGGCCCTCGTCGAGCAGCTCGCGGAACACCCACCGGTTACCGGCGTCGCGCACCGCGTCCAGGGTGGCGCGTCCGACCGCGATGTGGTCGGCCTGGTTGAGGAACACCCCGCCGTAGGTCTCCCGGAAGTTGCTGGTGATCACCACGTCGGGCCGGTGCCGGCGCACCGCCCGGGCGATGTCCCGGCGCAGCGGCAGCCCGTACTCGAGGACCCCGTCCGGGTGGCCGAGGAACTCTACCGTGTCGACGCCGACGACCCGCGCCGAGGCGATCTGCTCGGCCTCGCGCAGCGGACCGCACTCCTCGGGGCTCATCGAGTCGATGCCGGCCTCGCCGCTGGTGACCATCACGTAGACGACCTTCTTGCCCTGCGAGGTCCAGCGTGCGACGGCCGCGGCGCCGCCGTACTCCATGTCGTCCGGGTGGGCGACGACGGCCAGGGCCGTGGTCCAGTCCTCGTCGACGGGGAGGTAGGGCTCGGGGGCCTGCTCGGTCATGGTGCTCTCGCCTCTCGCTCCGTGCATCACAGTCGTACGGTCGTACCGCAGGCGACTCTAGAAGACCCCCGGCGTCGACGCACCGTCAGACAACCTTCCGGCCCGCGTCCTTGCCCCGGGGCCGGTCCGGCGGACGACCCGCCGCCCCGCGAAGGAGTGGCGCCCCGGACGCCGGGAGCGTCCGGGCGGGCCGCCCGACGGGACGGGCTCGCCCGGAACGTCCGCGACGGGGGCGCGGACGTGCCGGGCGAGGGTCGGGTGCGGGCGGGTGACCGGGTGGTCCCGCCCCGACGGAGGGGGGGCTCGCCCGGAACGTCCGCGACGGGGGAGGGCGCGGCGTGCCGGGCGAGGGTCGGGGGTACGGGCGTCAGGCCGGGCCTGCCGCGAGGTCGGCGCCGGGCCCGGTGCGGGGCTCCGGGGCCGGCCAGCCGATGCGCAGGGCGCAGAGCGAGACGATCGCGGCGGAGGCGGCGACGGCGGCCATGCCCCAGACCAGACTGGTGGCGTCGGCGATGAAGCCGATCACGGCCGGGCCGGCGAGCAGTCCGGTGGTGCCCATCGCGGCGACCAGGGAGAGCGCGTCGGAGCCCTGGCGGGCCGCGGCGACGTAGACGCAGGGGGTGACGGCCGCGACGCCCAGGCCGACGCAGGCGAAGCCGAGCAGGGTCGGGACGACGCCGCCGACGAGCAGGGCGAGGGCCAGTCCGGCGCCGGCCAGCAGGCTGCCGGTCCGGACGATCCGGCCGTCGCCGAACCGGGTCCGCCAGCCGTCGGCGAAGATCCGGGCGAGCACCATCATCACCGAGACCACCGCGATGCCCATCGGAGCGAGCCCGGCGCCGGCGTCCACGACGTCCTTGAGGTAGAGCGCGGACCAGTCGTTCATGGCGCCCTCGGTGACGGTGCCGAAGACCATGGCCAGCCCCATCCAGAGGGTGGCCGCGACGGGCAGGGCGAAGCGGCGCCGCGCCTTCCGCCCCGAGGGCGCCGGCTCCGCCGCCTTCGCCTCGTCCGTCTTCGCCTCGTCGGCGTCCGCCTCGTCGACGAGCAGCCCGGGCCGGGCGGCGACGACCAGGACGGCGAGCAGGGCGGCGGCGACACCGAAGTGCGCGAGCAGGCCGTCGGTGACGGCGGTGACGCCGGAGGCCAGCAGCGCGGCCAGCAGCGAGCCGGCGCTGAAGGTGGCGTGCAGCCGGGACATCGTGGTCCGCCGGTACCTGGCCTCGAGCGCCGCGCCCTGGGCGTTCATCGCCACGTTCAGGCAGCCCACCGCGACGCCGTCGCAGAACAGCACCAGGAGGGTGAGCGGGTAGTCGGGCACCACGGACAGGGCGAGCAGGACGACGCCGAGGGCGAGCGCGGACAGCACCGACAGCAGGCGCGAACCGACCCGCCGCATCAGCACCGCGACCAGCGGGAAGGACACCGCCGCGCCGACCCCGCAGGTCATCAGCAGCAGGCCGATCTGGGCCTCGCCGAGGTCGAGCCGGGCCTTGAGCGCGGGGATCCGGGAGACCCAGCTCGCGTACTGGAATCCGAGCAGGAGGAACAGGGCGCCGATGGCCAGTTGGGACCGGCGGAAGGCGTCTCGATCGGGGGACATGTGCATCAGCCCACTTCGGCTCTGGGTGGGGACCCGGGGGACGGTTCGGTGGAGCGCGCCGGCGGCCGGGGCACGCCCGGGGCGGGCGCCGGGGCGGCGGCAGGGACGGGCGCCGGGGCGGCGGGGAGCACCGCGGGGGCCGCGACCGGGCCGAGCGGCATCGCCATGTAGACGGCCTGCAGCCCGTAGCTCTCGGGCAGGTCGACCTCGGGCCGCGCCCGGTAGCCCAGCGGGCCCCACACCACCTGCGCGCCGCCGACGGCGACCAGCGAGACGGTGCGGTAGCCGGCCGCGCGGGCGGTCTCCTCCAGGTGGCGCAGCAGCCGGTGGCCGAGGCCCCGGCCGCGCAGCTCCTCGGCGACGACCAGGTCGTGGGCGTGCATGTTGGTGGCGCGCACGCCGCCCGCCTCGCTCCGGCTGAGGTCCGGACACCGGAACAGCGGGTAGGGCAAGGCGAGCAGGTACCCGCCGAAGCCGCCGGCGTGCTCCAGCACGAAGCAGGTGTCGGGTGAGGCCCGGTACCGGGACTGCAGGGCGGCGCGCCCCTCGGAGAGACCGCTGGCGGCGTAGGCGCGCTCCTCGAGCGCGACCAGGGCGTCCCAGTCCCCCTCCCGGAGCAGCCGGATCCTGACGTCGTTCATGCCGCGCCCCCGTCCCGGCCGGCCGTTCCGTCCACGGCGCCGGTCACGCCGGGGCCGTCCGCACCGCCCGTGCCGTCCGCCGGCTCCGTCCCGCCCACGCAGACGTAGGGCAGCGGCTCGAAGCCGTTGAACCCGCGAGTGGTGTAGGCGGTGGCGTACGCCCCGCAGGAGTGGATCCAGACCGGGTCGCCGGAGGCGATCGCGCGCGGGACGCGGACCAGGCCGCCGTCCCGGGTGTAGGCGTCGTCGCTGTCGCAGGTCGGCCCGGCGACGACGGCGTTGACGAACTGGCCACCGGGGTGGGTGGGGAACTCCAGCCGGTACTGCAGCTCGTCCATCTCGTAGAGGCCGTTGAACTTGCCGCAGCTCAGGTAGAGCCAGTCCTCCCGGGTGCCGTCGAGCTGGCGGCGCGAGGAGAGCCGGGCGACGTGGGCGCGGATGGCCCCGTGGTCGGCGACCAGGTGGCGGCCGGGTTCCAGCAGGAACTCCAGCGGTGCGGCGTTGACGGTGCGCAGCCGCTCCATGCCCTCGCGGATCACCGCGAACATCTTGTCCAGCGGCGGCTCCAGCGGTCGGCCGTGCCGGTCGAGGACGCCGAGGGCGGGCAGGCCGCCCCCGAGGTTGATCCGCTGCGGGGTGATGCCGCGCCAGTTGAGCGCCTCCAGGACGGCGGCGAGCGAGTCGACGGCGGCACCCCAGGCCTCGGCGGTCATCTGCTGGGAGCCCACGTGGACGGAGAGCCCGGACGGGACGAGCCCGGCCGTGCGGGCCGCGTCCAGGACGCGCAGCGCGTCCTCCGGCGAGCAGCCGAACTTGCGGCTCAGGCCCCACAGGGCGCCGTCGCCGGTGGTGGCGATCCGGCAGAACACCCTTGAGTCGGGAGCGTGTTCGGCGATCGCGGCGACGTCCTCCAGGCTGTCGGTGGCGAAGTCGCGCACGCCCAGCCGGTACGCCTCGGCGATGTTGCGGTCGGACTTGATGGTGTTGCCGTAGTGGATCCGCTCGGGGCCGACCCCGGTGCGCAGCGCCTGGGCGATCTCCTGCGGGCTGGCCGCGTCGAAGCCGGAGCCGAGCGCGGCGAGGCCGGCGAGCACCTCGTCGACCGGGCAGGCCTTCATGGCGAACCGGACGTCGACGCCGGGGAGTTCACGGACGAGGGCGGCGTACTGGCGCCCGATGCCGTCGAGGTCGTAGACGATCCGGTCGTCGGTGGCGGCGGCGAGGGCGGCGCGGATCGCCGTCCGGTCGTGCGCGCCCGGGTCGGGTGCGGGGCCGGCTGGGTCGCCGGCGTGGTGGGCGGTGGTGTGGTGCGCGGGGGCGCGGTGGGCGTTCGCCTGGCGGTGGCCGGCGCTCTGGCAGTGGGTGGTGCTCTGGGATATCACGGATGGGCTCCCGGTCCGGCTACCGCGGCAGCCGCTCGGCGGGGGTGGTCCTGCTCGCCCGGGTCAGCGGGCCCCACGCGTCGATCAGCAGCGCGAAGTCCTCGATGTCCGCCTGCGCCTCGTCGAGCAGGCGTGCCCGCTGGGGCGCCAGGTGGTCGGCGAACTCGGCGTACTTGCCGCCCAGTCGCCGGTAGCAGCGGTCGAGTTCGTCGAGCCGCCGGTGGTTCTCCGCGCGGTCCGTCGCGGCGCTGCGGCGGGCGGAGTCGGCGATGGCGTCGGCGCGCACGTGGTGCGCCTCGTCCAGGAGGGCGTCGCCGGCCGCCTCCATGTCGAAGTAGACCGGGTAGAGGTAGAGCATGGAGAGCAGGAACTTGGCGTAGCGCAGCTGGTAGGCGGTGAAGCCGGCGCCGGTGCGGCGTTCCGGGGTGTAGTAGTTGACGATGTGCCGGTTGTGGACGACGCCGGGCAGGGTGGCGTCCCGGACGAGGTGCAGCAGGAAGTAGTCGCTGCCGATGGTGTCGGTGGCGGGCGGCAGCGGGACGCGCTCGTAGACCTCGTGGTCGATGGCGACGTTGCACATGTCGATCCGCCAGATGTCGGGCAGGTCGAGCACGGCGCGGTCGCCGCCGAACGGTTCGGTGCCGCCGCCGGTGAAGGACTCGGCGACGAGCTCGCGCCGCTCCTCCTCGCTCGCACCGGTGGGCGCCCAGAGCGCGACGACCCGGTGGTAGGCCTGCGGGTCGAGGTCGCGGATCTCGGCGAGGTCGACGGAGAGTTCACCGACGAAGGAGCCGCCGACCAGGGCCACGGGCTTGTCCGCGTGCGCCGGGTCGAGGGTGTGGTCGGTGACGGCGGCGGCCGCGTCGGCGGCCTTCAGGCCGAGTGCGGCCAGTTCCGGGACGATCGGGAACACCGGTTCGCCCTCGAGGAGTTGGTAGTGGCTGTCGGAGTCGCGGCGGTGCACGGAGGTGCAGCCGAGGGCGGCGGCGAGCAGGAAGGCGCGGTTGGTGCAGGCGCCGTAGGAGACGGCGTCGGGCAGCATGAGGTCGAGCAACCGCTCGGGGCCGGCGGCGCCGGAGCGCTCGATCACGTCGCGCAGGAAGGCGCGTTGGGCGTCCTCGTCGAGGTGGTGGACGGTCACCCGCTCGACGGCGGGCAGGGCGGCGACGGCCTCGGCGTGCCGGCGGAAGACGGCCGGGTCGGCGGAGTCCAGGAGCAGCAGGTGCACGCGGACGTCGAACCGCGCCGCGGCGAAGGCGGCTTCGGCGCCGATCGCGGCGATGGTGGCCGCGCACTCGCGGTTGGTGGGCAGGGTCAGGCAGACGGTTCGCATTCGGGCTCCCCCGTGGACGTGGCGGGCTGGTGCGAGGCGGGATCCTGCTCCGCCGGCGCCGGGTCCGCGCTCGCGCGGCCGTGCCAGGAGCGCAGGCCGAGCAGCTTCTCGCCGAGTTCGGTGAGCCGGGCCGGCCCGTACCGCAGCGACTCGTGCCTGACCGGGTCGCCGACCAGGGTGCGGTTCCAGTCCGGGGTGGCGAGGGTGCGCCAGGACTCCACCCGGGAGCGGCGCATCTGCTCGGCCTCCTCCAGCGCGGGCATCATGGACAGGTACTGCACGGCCCGCACGCCGTTCTCGGAGGTGTTGCGGGCGACTCCGTGGGCCAGCAGGCCGTTCCAGATCAGCAGGTCGCCGGCGGCCAACTCGGGCCGCACCACCGGGAACTCGGTGCGGTCGACGTCCGGGCGGATCGGGTCGCGGTCGGCCGGCTGGGCGGCCTGCCACTCGTTGAACCGGCGGAACAGCTCCGGGTTGCACTGGAAGCCGCCGTGGTCGGGGCGGGTGTCGTCGAGCGCGATGATGCCCTGGACGCGCTGGGGCAGCATGCCCTGGGTGGTGTCGACGTCCCAGTGCAGCTCGATGTCGAAGCCCTTGTCGGTGGGCTCGATGAGTGCGCGGTCGCGGTTGCGGACGTTCGGCGGGTTGAGATTGAGCCGGTCGAGGGTGACCCAGAGCTCCTCGCAGTCCCAGACGTCGACGAAGGCGTCGTAGACGCGGCGGGTCTGCCGGCTGTCCCAGATCAGCTGGTGGTGGTAGGCCTCGACGAAGCCGTAGATGTGCAGGTGCTGGTCGAGTTCGTCCCGGTAGTCGCGCTCGCGGTACCAGTCCTCGGGGCGGTCGGGCGAGAGGCCCTGGAACTCCCAGGCGAACTCCAGCAGGCGCCGTGCGGCCTCGGCCGGGACGGCCTGCTTGACCACGACGTAGCCGTAGGTCTGCCAGAACGCGAAGTCCTCGTCGGAGAGCACCCGCAGCGGGTGCTTCTTGCGGATCTCGCGCAGCGCGGTCCGCGCGAGGTAGCTCTCCCCGTCCTCACTGAAGTAGGGGCGCTCCGAGGCGGCTCGGTGCAGATACCCGTCAGGGCTCGGCATGGGCAGTCACTCCATGGTTCGTAGTCGACGCAGCGCCCCTCGGGCGCAGAGTGCGGGTACGGCGAGCCGACGGCCCGTCACCGGCCGCACGCGGAATTCGGCCCACGAACGCGTGCCGATCCGCACACGCTCCGTCCCTTCCGGGGCCCGGTCGCGGGCTTCGCCGAAAGGGGCCAACTCGCAAGTCCGGCAGGCGTGCTCACCCCGTCTCAGCCTTTTGCCGAACCGCGCTCCCCATACGTTGGACTAGACCAACTAATGGTGTCAACCCTCGATCGGCGGTTACCAACGGGGAAATCCACGCAGCTCATGACGGCCCTCGGGAGCGCTTTATGTTTCGGGAACCGACATAAGCCGGGATATGTTTCCGGAATTGACATAACCGTCGGTGAACCGGATCGGCCGCCCGTCCGTTGCCCGCCCGCCCGGGCCGGACGCCCGGCGAACCCCGGACCGGAGGCCGGACGACCCCGGACCGGACGCAGGACGAGCCGCGGGCCGGGCCCGGCCGTACGTTGGGCCCATGGCACGCCGCCGACGAGTCGCCGCCAGGCTCGCCCCGCCCAGCTGGCTGACCGAGGGCCTGCGGCCCGCGCCCGCGCCGGTGCCCTGGGCGGCGGCGGCCCGGGCCTCGGTGGCGCTCGCCGCGCCGCTCGCGGTCGGCACCGCCACCGGCCGGACCGGGTACGGCGCGCTGGTGTCGATGGGCGCCCTGTCCGGGGTCATCGGTGACACCGCGGACGCCTACCGGATGCGGGTGTTCAACATCGCCGTCCCCCAGCTGTTCGGCGCGCTCGGGGTGCTCCTCGGCGCCCTGGTGTACGGCTCGGGCTGGACGGCCGTCGCCGTGCTGACCGCCGTCGCCCTGGTCTCCGGCATGATCTCCTCGATCGGCGCGGTGGCCTCCGTCTCCGGGCTGCTCCTGCTGCTGAACGCGGTCGTCGGCGCCGGGCTCCCGCTGCCCCCGCCGTGGTGGCTGCCTCCCGCGCTGCTGCTGCTCGGCGGCCTGCTGGTGCTCGCCCTCACCCTGCTGGCCTGGCCGCTGCGCGGCGGCACACCGGAGCGATCGGCCGTCGCGGACACCTACCGGACGGTCGCCGCCGTCCTCGAGGCCACCGGCACCCCCGGCCACGACGCCCGGCGCCAGGCGCTCACCCGGTCGCTCAACCACTCCTACGACCTGCTGCTCGCCCGCCGGGCCCGCCGGCACGGCCGCTCCCCCACCCTGGTGCGCCTGCTCGCCCAGCTCAACGCCGTCATCCCCGTGGTGGAGGCCGTCGCGGCGGCCCAGCTGCGCCCGAGCCCGCAGGTACCGCTGCCGGCCGCCTACCCGGCGGCCGTGCGCGACCTGGCCGCGGCCATCGACCACGACCGCCCCGGGCGCGCCCCGCCACCCGCCCTCCCCGCACCCACGGGGCCGTCCACCCGGGCGCTGGTGGACGCCATCGGCCACGCCCGGAGCGTCGTGCACGAGACCGAACCCGACCCGTACGGCGCCGAGGACCGGCTCGGCCGGCCCGCCGCGCTGCGGGTCCGCGCCCGGAAGGCGGCGCACGCCCTGCTGCTGTCCGGCGCGTCCTGGCGGTACGGCCTGCGGCTGGCGCTGTGCATCGGCCTCGCCCAGATCCTGGTCTCGGTGCTCGCCGTCCCCCGTTCCTACTGGGTGGCGCTCACCGTCACCTTCGTGATGAAACCGGACTTCGGCTCGGTGTTCTCCCGGGCGGTACTGCGCGCCCTCGGCACCGCCGGCGGGCTGCTGATCGCCGTGCCGGTGCTGGCCGCGGTGCCGCGCGGCTGGTGGGACGTCCCCGTGATGGCGGTGCTCGCGGCGCTGATCCCGGCGATGTCGGCGAAGGGCTACGCCTTCCAGACCGCGGCGATCACCCCGGTGGTCCTGCTGCTCTCGGACCTGCTCAACCACCAGGGCTTCCACCTGGTGCCGCCCCGGCTGTACGACTCGCTGATCGGCTGCGCCATCGCGCTGCTGGCCGGCTACCTGTTCTGGCCGGAGTCCTGGCACACCCGGATCGGGGAGCGGCTGGCCGACGCCGTCGCGGACAGCGGCTCGTACGTCGCCCTGGCCTTCACCACCGCGCCCGGACGGGACCACCCGGCCCGCGCCCGCTACCGGCGGCGGCTCTACCGGGACCTCTCCGCGGTGCGCAGCGAGTTCCAGCGGGCGCTCACCGAGCCGCCGCCGGTCGGGACCAGGGCCGAGGCCTGGTGGCCGCTGGTGATCGCGGTCGAGCGGATCGTGGACACCACCACGGCCACCCGGGTCCGGGTCGAGCACGGTGCGCCGGCCCCCTCGCCCGCCGAGGTCCGTGCCGTCACCCGGGAGCTGGCCGCCCTGGCCGACGCGCTACGCACGGGCGCACCGCTGCCCGCGGCCGGGGCGGACGCCCTCTCGCCGGACTGCGCGCTGGCCCGGCTGCACCACGAGGTGCAGGCGGCCCGGGCGGTCGCCGCCCCGGCCGGGTAGCGCCCCGGGCGCCGGGCCGACCCGGGCCGGGCGCCCGGGCCGGGACGAGACGGAGCCGGGAGCGGGGGGCCGGGGCTCAGTCCTGGATCCGGCGCCAGGGCCGGTCCGCCTCCAGCTCGAAGGCCAGCTCCAGCAGCCGCCGCTCCTCGCCGTGCGCCGCCGACAGGTGCACGCCGATCGGCAGGCCACCCGGTGCGACGCCGGTGGGCAGCGCGATGCCGGGCCCGCCCGTCACGTTGTTGACCGGCGTGAACGCGACGTAGCGCAGCAGGCGCTCGATCAGCTCGTCGAAGGCCACGTTGGGGCTGAGGTGCCCGATAGGCGGGGCGGTGTGCGCGAGCACCGGCGAGAGCACCGCGTCGTGGCTGCGGAAGATGCCCGCGTAGGCGGCCTCGGTCCGGCGCAGCCGGCGCAGCACCGCCGGGACGTGCCGGAACTCGCGCTGGAAGCGGCGGCGCAGGCCGGTGGTCAGGCCGTCCAGGCGGTTGATCCGGAAGCTGCGGTCCAGCATCAGCCGGCCGCTGACGGCGATGGCGAAGGCGATGTACCCCCAGTACAGGACGAAGTCGCGGGAGAACTCCTCGCCGAACGGCAGGGTGGTCTCCTCGACGTGGTGCCCGAGCGCCGACAGCCGGGCGGCCGTCTCCTGCACCGCCGCCCGGGTGGGGCCGTCGGTGGTGGCGATCGGCGAGTCGACGACCAGCCCGATCCGCAGCCGGCGCGCCGCCGGGCCCTCGACCAGCCCGATCGGGGCCAGCCGGGGGTTGCGGTGGTGGCGTTCGGCGGCGGCGTAGAAGGCCGCGGTGTCGCGCACCGAGCGGGTCAGCACGCCGTCGGTGACGATGTCGATCGGCAGCTTGTCGCTCTGGGCGTTGACGACCAGGCGGCCCCGGGTGGGCTTGAGGCCGACCAGTCCGCAGCAGGCCGCGGGGATGCGGATCGAGCCGCCGCCGTCGTTGGCGTGCGCGATCGGCACCACGCCGGCGGCCACCAGGGCGGCCGAGCCGCCGGAGGAGGCGCCCGCGGAGTGCGAGGGCTTCCACGGGTTGCGCACCGGCTGCGCGGTGGCGAACTCGGTGGAGGCGTTCAGCCCGAACTCGGGCAACCGGGTCTTGCCGAGCACGGACAGGCCGGTGGCGAGGAACTGGTCCGTGAAGCGGGCGTTGCGGCGGGCGGGGCGGGCCCGGAACGCCTCGCTGCCCATGGCCGTCGGAAGACCCTGCAGGTCGACGTTGTCCTTGAGGAAGGTCGGAACGCCGTACAGCGGGCCGCCGGCCCCGCCCGGGCCGGAGCGCGGACGGTCGTACGAGGGGTGGGCGACGGGCGTCAGCACGCCGTCGATCCGGGCCGCCCGGGCGGCCGCGGCGGCGGCCAGCTCCGCGGGGGACACCTCGCCGGAGCGGACCAGCGCGGCCAGCGCCACGGCGTCGTGCGCCCCGAGGGCGTCGTCGGTGAACGCGTGGGCCCGCTCGTCGGACATCCGAACTCCCCAATCCCTACTGACCAGTAGTCTCGCAAGTTCCGCAGTGTAGGGGCGGGGCGGCGCCCGGGGATACCCCCCACGCCGAAGGCGGCGCCGCCACGCACCACCGCGCTCCCGGCGTCGGCCGACGTTCCCCCAGGCGCCGGGCGGCGCACGGACGTTCGGCACGCGCCCCCCTGCCTCCCCCGCCCGCCCACCGCGGATCGTTTCGCCACCGGGCCCCGGGAAAGATCGGGAGCACGAACCGTCCCGGCCACCACCGTTGCGGCCACCCCCACCCAAGGTGACGCCCGTGCCCACCCAGTACACCTCGGCCACCGCCCCCGGCGCCCTGCCCCTGCTCGGCCACACCCCGGCCCTGCTCCGCCGGCCGCTCGCCTTCGTCGCCGGCCTGCCCGCCCACGGCGACCTCGTCCGGCTCCGACTCGGCCCGCGCGACGCGTACGTCGCCTGCCACCCCGAGCTGGTACGCCGGCTGCTCGCCGAGGACCACCTCCTCGACCGGGGCGGGCCCGGCCCCGGCGCCGGCCCCGCGGGCGGCGCCGGCCCCGCCGGCTGCCCCGCCGCGGCCCACCGGCGCCGGCGCCGCCTGCTCCAACCCGCCTTCCACCACGACCGGTTGCCCGGCTACGCCGCGCTGATGGCCGAGGAGATCGCCGGCACCACCGCCCGCTGGCGCGTCGGCGACGTGGTCGACGTCCCCGCCGCGATGCACCGCCTCACCACCGCCGCCACCGCCCGCTGCCTGTTCGCCGCCCACGACCGGGCCGGCTCCCCTGCCGTGCACGACAGCGTGGACGTCGTCACCCGCGGCACCGGCCGGCGCGTCACGCTGCCGCTGCCCGGAGCCGACCGCCTCCCCACCCCCGGCAACCGCCGTCTCCGGCGCGCCCGCCGGGACCTGTCGGAGCTCACCGGGCGGCTCGTCGCCGGCCACCGGGCCACCGGCGCCGACCACCACGACCTGCTGTCCGGGCTGCTCGACGCCCGCGACGAGGACGGGCGCGGGCTCACCGACGCGGAGGTCCACGACCAGGTGGCCACCTTCCTGCTCACCGGCACGGAGACCACCGCCGCCACCCTCGCCTGGGCCTGGTCGCTGCTCGCCCGCCACCCGGCCGTCCGCGAGCGGCTGCACACCGAACTCGACACCGTGCTCGACGGGCGCCCCGCCCGCTACGAGGACCTCCCGGCCCTGCCGCTCACCGCCCGCGTGGTCAGCGAGACCCTGCGGCTCTACCCGCCGGTCTGGATCCTCAGCCGCACCGTCACCACGGACGCCGACCTCGGCGGCCTGCACGTCCCGGCCGGCGCCACCGTCCTGTTCAGCCCGTACCTGCTGCACCGCCGGGCCGACCTGTTCCGCCGCCCGGACCGCTTCGACCCCGACCGCTGGCTCACCACCGCCCGCCCCTCCCCCGGCACCTACGCCCCCTTCGGCCTCGGTGCCCGCCGCTGCCTCGGCGACGCCTTCGGCACCACCGAGGCCGTCCTCGCCATCGCCACCATCGCCGCCCGGTGGAGCGTCACCCCGACCCCGGGGCGCACCGTCCGCCCCGGCCGCGGCCCCTCGCTCTCCCCGCGCCCCTACACGGCCACCCTCGCCCGCCGGGCCCGGTGAGGCCTCACGGGGCCCGGTGAGCCCGTCCGGGCGCGGCGGGCCGCCCGCCTCAGCGCCCCCGGCCCCGGTCGGCCGCCAGGGTGGCGAGCAGCCCCTCGATCGACTCCAGCCGGCGCCGCAGCTCCTCGACGTCGCCCCGGGTGGCGCCCTGCTCCTCGGGCTTGAGGGTGATCACCAGCTGCCCGTCCGGCTCCAGGCGGCCGACCGCGACGTCCCGGACGGTGTCCCCGTTCTGCACCCGCACCGCGTGCTCGATCTCGGACGCCCGCAGCGCGAGGCCGCGCAGCGACTCCGGCACGAGCCGGCCGTCCTTGACGACGGTGGTCGGGGTTCCCTCCAGCAGCCGGGCGGCGCGCGGGTCCCGGGCGAGCCAGCGGGTGACGGCGGAGTTCACCGTGACCAGGGTGACCGCGCCGATCGTGCCCCCGAGCAGGCTGTTGTCGTTGCCGATGATCGCGTTCTGCACCACGTTGGAGAGCAGGAAGACGACCACCATGTCGAAGGTGTTCAGCCCGGCCAGCCCGCGTTTGCCCGCGACCCTGAACAGCACCAGGATCAGCACGTAGACCGCCACCGTGCGGACGACCTTCTCCGCGATCGGCATCTGGACAACCACCAGGTCGTGCCACACGGCGTGCTCCTCCAACCCCTCGACCGGACGGGGCCGGCAGCGCCCGGGGCCGACGGTACGCGCCCCACCGGGCCCCGGCCAGCACCGGAGGCCCCGGGCGTACCGGCCGGGGGCTCCGGCGCGTGGCGCCGCGGGGCGGCCGCCCGGGCCTGGCCCCAAGGACCGCCGCCCGGGGCTGGCGCTACGAGCGCCGCTTGGGCTTGCCGCTGCCCCGCTTCGCGGCCGCACCGCCCCGGCCGCCCGCCGAAGGCCGCGGCTTGCCCTGGGTCTTCTGCTGGCCGCCCTTCTGCTGGCCCGCCCGCTGCTGGCCGGCCTTCTGCTGGCCCGCCTTCGGCGACTGGGGCTTGCGCGCCTGCGCGCCCTTCTTCGGCTCGGCGGCGGGGGCGGCCGGCTGCGCACCCCGGCCGCGCGAGCTGTTGACCGTCCGGCCGCGGACGATGCCGATGAACTCCTCGACCAGGTCCGTCGTCTCCTCCTGCCGCCAGGCCAGCACCACCTGGGACTGCGGCGCCTCCACGACCGGACGGAAGGTGAGGTCGCGCCGGTGGTGCAGCCGGGCCAGCGACTGCGGCACCAGCAGCACCCCGACGTTGGCCGCCACCAGCTCGATCGCGTCGGCGGTGGTGGCCGGGCGCTCGACGGCCGGGCGGCCGGGCAGCTCCCCCGGCCAGCCCAGGGTGTCGTCGAGCGGGTGGAACACCACGTCCTCGGCGAGGTCGGTCAGCGCGACCTCCTCGGCCGCGGCGAGCCAATGGTCCTTGGGGAAGACCACCACGGTGGTCTCGGTGTACAGCGGGATCGCGCTGAGCACGTCCCGGTCGACCGGCAGCCGGAGCAGCCCGGCGTCCGCGGTGCCCCCGCGCAGGGTCCCCTCGGCGTCGCCGACCGGCACCGCGAGGAGGTCGAGCGGCACGTCCGGGAGCCGCTCGCCCCAGACCCGGGCCCACTTGCCGGGGGTCACGCCCGGGACGTACACGAGCCGGAAGGACGGGTTCACCTGCATCTCTGTCACAGGGCAAGGCTACCGACCGTGACCGGGAGCGCCCGCGCACTCCCTTACCCTTGTCTCCATGACATCGCTCAAGCAGAAGACCGGCCAGACCATGAAGCCGGCCACCGCGGCCAAGAAGCTGGGGATCTACCTCGACGCGGCGCCGACCGGCTTCCAGGAGGGCGTGGTCTCCCGCGAGGAGCTCAACGCGCTGCAGGCCGAGCCGCCGCAGTGGCTCCAGGAGCTGCGCAAGAACGGCCCGCACCCGCGCCCGGTGGTCGCCGCCAAGCTCGGCATCTCCATCTCGGGCCTGGCCCGCGGTGGTGTGACGGAGGCGCTCACCACCGACCAGATCGAGGCGATCAAGGCCGAGAACCCGCTCTGGCTGCAGCACGAGCGCGCCAACCAGGTGGACGTCCGCAAGGAGACCGCCCGGATCAAGGCGAAGCACGACAAGGAGGCCGCGGCCAAGGCCGCCAAGGCCGCCCACGCGGGCTGAGCAGCGGCTCCGGCCGAGTGTCGGACCCCTGCGCGAGGATGGTGCCGACGTCCGTTCCACGGGCGTCGGCACAGTCGTCACCGCGGCCGGTCGGTCCCCGTGGGTCCGATGGGTCCGGCGGGTCGTTCCCGGGCGCAGCCGGGCCCGCCCGGGCCGGTCGGTGGCGTGACCGGGCAGCGGGCGGCCGCCGGAGGCGGTCAGGGAGGCGGGGCGCGTGGCAGGGGTACTGGACGGGCGGATCGCGCTGGTCGCGGGGGCGACGCGGGGCGCGGGGCGGGGCATCGCCGTCGAACTCGGTGCCGCGGGCGCCACGGTGTACGTCACCGGGCGCAGCACCCGGCGGCAGCGCTCGGAGTACGACCGCCCGGAGACGGTCGAGGACACCGCCGACCTGGTGACGGCGGCCGGCGGAACGGGCATCGCCGTCCCGACGGACCACCTCGTCCCCGCCCGGGTCGCCGCCCTGGTCGAGCGGATCGACGCCGAGCAGGGCCGACTGGACGTCCTGGTCAACGACATCTGGGGCGGCGAGAACCTGTTCGGCTGGAACGTCCCGGTCTGGGAGCACGACCTGGACGACGGCCTGCGGCTGCTGCGGCTGGCCGTGGAGACGCACGCCGTGACCAGCCACCACGCGCTCCCGCTGCTGCTGCGGCACCCGGGCGGCCTGGTCGTCGAAATGACGGACGGCACCGCCGAGTACAACGGCGCCACCTACCGCAACTCCTTCTTCTACGACCTCGCCAAGTCCTCCGTGCTGCGGATGGCCTTCTCCCTCGGCCACGAGCTGGGCCCGCGCGGCGCCACCGCCGTCGCGCTCACGCCCGGCTGGATGCGCTCCGAGATGATGCTGGAGCACTTCGGCGTCACCGAGGAGACCTGGCGGGACGCCGTGGCGCGGGAGCCGCACTTCGGCATCTCCGAGACGCCGCACTACGTCGGCCGGGCGGTCGCCGCCCTGGCCGCCGACCCGGCGCTCGCCCGGTGGAACGGCCGGTCGCTGTCCAGCGGGCAGCTCGCCCGGGAGTACGGCTTCACCGACCTCGACGGCAGCCGCCCGGACTGCTGGCGCTACCTGGTCGAGGTCCAGGACGCCGGCCTGCCCGCCGCACCGGAGGCCTACCGCTGACGCACCGTCAGACCGGTGCCCCGGCACGCGGACACCGGCGCGGACCGGCAGCACCGCGCCGGTGCCGCACCCCGGCGCGGCCCGGCCCCGACGTCGGCCGGCGCTCGTTCCACCGGCCCCGTACCACCGGTGCTTATTTCCACCGGTGCTTATTGACCGCGCCGCCGGCCGCTCCGAATAATCGGCGCAACCGGGGCCGCCCAGGGCCCCCTCGGCACACAGACCGCACCGGACCGGGGGAACGATCGTGACCGATCAGCCGCATCAGGCCGAACTCGCCGCACTCGCAGAGGAGTTCTTCGCCGCCGAGAACGCGCACAACCCGTTCGACGCGACGCTCAGCGGGGTCGAGGGCCACGCCCACCAGGTGCCCGACCCCTCCCGGGCGGCCGCGCTGCGCCACCGCGAGGTGCTGACGGGCATCGGTACGCGGCTGGCCGCGATCCCGGTGGACGCGCTGACCGGCGACGACCGGATCACCCACGGCGTCCTCGGCCGGCTGATCGACAACGGCACCGGCCAGATCACCCACGGGCTGGCCGACTTCAGCGTCTCGGCGACCATCGTGGCACCGCAGAACGCGGCGTTCACCTCGCTCGCCATGACCTCCGTCGACCAGGAGGGCCCCGAGGCCTACCTGGAGCGGCTGGCCGGCCTGCCGGGCTACTTCGACGCCGTCCTGCAGGGCTTCCTGGACACCGCGGCCGACGGCCGACGGCCGCTGCGCAGCGGCGTCGACGCCGCCGTCACCCAGCTGGACGCCTACCTGGCCGCCGGCCCGGACGACGACCAGCTGCTGCGCCCGATGCGGGGCCGGCCGGAGCTCGAACGGGCCCTGGCGATCGTCCGCGACGGCGTGCGCCCGGCGGTGGCCCGCTACCGGGCCGGGCTGGCCCAGCAGTTGGCCGCGGACGCCCGGCCCGACGACCAGGCCGGCGTCTGCCACGTGCCCGGCGGCACCGAGGGCTACGCCGACGCCGTCGCCCGCTACACCCGGCCGGGCCTCACCCCGGAGGAGGTCCACCGGATCGGCCTGGACACCGTGGCCGAGCTGCGCGAGGAGTTCGCCGAGCTGGGCGGCCGGGTGCTCGGCATCACCGACACCGAGGGCGTGCTGACCGCGCTGCGCGAGGACCGCGCGCTGCGCTTCGACAGCGCCGCCGAGATCATCGCCCTCGTCGACGACGCGCTGGAGCGCGCCCGCCGCGCCTCGGTCGACTACTTCCGCCCCTACCCGATCGCCGACTGCGTGACCCGGGAGATCGACCCGGTCGAGGCGGAGACCGCGCCGCTGGCCTACTACCAGCCGCCGGGCCCCGGCGGCCTGCCCGGCACCCACTGGATCAACACCCTGCGCCCGCAGACCCGGTTCCGGTACGAGTACGAGGCGATCGCCTTCCACGAGAGCGTGCCCGGCCACCACCTGCAGATCGCCGTCGCCCAGACGCTGCACCACCTGCCGGTGTTCCGGCAGAAGCCGAGCGGTCAGCTGACCGCCCACGTCGAGGGCTGGGGCCTGTACACCGAGCGGCTCGCCGACGAGATGGGGCTGTACAGCTCGGACCTCTCGCGCTTCGGCATGCTCTCGATGGACGCGCTGCGCGCCGTGCGCCTGGTCGTCGACACCGGACTGCACCACTTCGGCTGGTCGCGGGAGCGGGCGATCGCGTTCATGCGGGACAACACGGCCACCACCGAGGAGAACGTCCGCAACGAGATCGACCGGTACATCTCCTGGCCGGGCCAGGCCACCGCCTACCTGATCGGCCGTCGGGAGATCGTCCGGCACCGCGAGCGCGCCCAGGCGGCTCTGGGCGGGCGGTTCGACGTCCGGGAGTTCCACCACCAGCTGATCGGGCACGGCAGCCTGCCCCTGGGGGTGCTGGACGAGCTCATCTCGGACTGGATCGCGGCGCAGCGGTAGCCCGTCGGCCGTGCCGCCGTGGGGCGCGGCCTCGCCCCCACGGCGGCACCCGGGGGATCAGCAGAGCGGGATCGGCACCGTCAGCACGAAGGCGTGCGGGTCCGGGTTGGCCGGGGCCTGGTAGGTGAGCGTGACCGGGATGCTCGTCCCGGGGCTCGCGGCCGGGTCGACCCGGAGCGCGAAGCCCCGGTTGTACCGGGACCAGGTGTTGTTGACCGGGTCGTCACAGGTCGCCGTCGTGCCGTCCGCCGAGATCACGCACGGGTTGGAACTCGGCGCGGTGTCCAGCCAGGTGGAGCCGGGCGGCAGCTGTGCCACCACCCGGCCGCGCCACGGGTAGCCGGTGGAGGGGCCCAGGTTGCGCTCCAGCACCTCGAAGTCGGCCGGGTCGCCGGGCGCCGCCGGCTTCGGGGGCCGCCACATCTCCAGCACGCCGTTCGTCACCGGCGCCGAGGTGGCGAAGCACCAGGCGTCGTCGTTCGGTCACGAAGCTACGCCGCCCGGCGCCTGCCGCCCTGCTGGGTTGCTCCGCCCGGCGTCGGCCGCGGCCGGCCGCCGGGGAGGGCGCGGGCGTCCGGTGTCGCGGAAACGATTCCGCACGCCGGTCACAGCCCTCCCGCGCCCGGACGTGGCGTCACCCCTTCGGCCCCCTCGACACGGTAGTGTCCGCTGGCGCGGTCGGCGGCGTCACCCGTCCGCCCGCCGCCCGTCCGACCGCACCGACCTGGAGGAACCCGTGCCGGCTCCCGCCCGTGCCGCCCTGGCCATAGCCGCGGCCGCCCTGATAGCCGCAGCCACCGGCTGCTCGCCCGGCGGCGGCCACACCGCCAGGCCGGCGGGCCGCAGCACCGCCGCCGCACCCGCCGGCGACGCCGCCGACCCCAACGCCGGAGCGGTTCCCGCACCCGCCGCCGTCGTCACCGGAGCCGGCCCGAAAAGCTCCTACGACGTCCAGCCGCAGCCCGCGCCGGGCAGCTGCAAGTACCGCTACACGGCCGACAAGCAGCCGCTGCCCGACCCGAACTGCACCCCCGGCGCGATCAGCCCGGCCGTCAACCAGGGCAACCTCAACGACACCATCTGCAAGACCGGCGGCTACACCTCGACGATCCGCCCGCCGTCCAACATCACCGGCAAGGAGAAGGCCGAGAACGCCAAGTCCTACGGCTACAGCGGCCCGATGGGCGACGCCGAGTACGACCACCTGATCAGCCTGCAGCTCGGCGGCGACCCCAACGACCCGCGCAACCTCTGGGTCCAGCCGCCCTCCCCCGACCACGTGCCGGGCAAGGGCCCCAACAACCCCAAGGACTCGGTGGAGACCCACCTGCACACCGCGATCTGCAAGGGCCAGACCACCCTCGCCGCCGCCCAGCAGGCCATCGCCACCGACTGGACCACGGCCGAGGTCAAGCTCGGCATCAAGTCCGGCGGGGCGCCGACCGTGGCCCCCGACGCCGACGGGGACTGACGGCGACGGGGGCTGACGGCGACGGGGACTGGCGGCGAGCGGGCCCGGTCCCCGGGGCGCCAGGGGGTGGCCCGGGCACCCGGAACCCGGCCTCAGCGGCCCTGAGCGGCTCTCAGCAGCCCTCAGTGGCCCCCGGAGACCTTCAGTGACCCTCAGCAGCCAGGGAGTCCACCAGCTCGGCGATGGCGTCGAACGGCCGGTACTCCGCGAGCTCCGCGCCCAGCGCCCGGGCCCGCTCGCGGAACCGGCCCCGCCCGAGCACCTCGTCGACCGCCCGCCCCACCGCGGCCGGATCCGGGCGACCGGTGCGCAGGTCCACCCCCACACCCGCCCACTGCACCCGGGCCGCCACCTCCGGCTTGTCCTCGCTCGCCCCCGCCACCACCAGCGGCACCCCGTGCCGCAGCGCGGTGTGCACCCCGCCGTAACCACCGTTGCTGACCAGCACGTCCGCCTGCGGCAGCAACCGCTCGAACGGGACGTACCCGGCGGCGCGCACGTTGCCCGGCAGCTCCCCGCCCAGCAGATCCACCAGCGCCGCCGGCCCCTCCGGGCGGCCGGTGACGGCCACCACCAGGACGTCGCGGTCCGCCAGCGCGGTGACGGTCGGCACCACCAGCTCCCCCAGGTCGGCGTTGGCCAGCGTCCCCTGCGTCACCACCACCACCGGCCGCCCGTCGGACAGCTCGTCCCACCACGACGGCAGCGGCTGCGCCTCCCCGTCGACCCCGGGCAGCGCCCCGATCAGCCGGAACGACGCCGGGGCGTCACTGCGCGGGTACTCGAAACCCGGCACGGTCAGCTGGAGGTAGTGGTCCGGCACCGTCACCATCGCCAACCCGCGCGGCCCCTCCGGCATCCGCACCCCCAGGCCCGCGTACACCTTCGCGGCGTACTCCCGCAGGGGCTCGCCGCGCCGCTCCGACTCCGCCAGCAGCGCCCGGTTGCGGGCCCGGCCCTCCTCCCCCGGCATCGGCGGCAGCGCGTAGCCGAACGGCGCGGTGTCCACGCTCGGCAGCATCACCGGCGACACCCCGATCCCGATCAGCGCCGGACGCTCGGCCCGCGGCCGGCTCGACGCCAGCGCCAGCGCGCCCTGCACGAACGCGTCGGCGATCACCGTATCGGCCGGGAAGTCTGCCAGCAGCGCCAGCAGCGTCCGGTACTGCGCCGGAATCGGGTCCAGGAAGACGTGCCGCACGTCGAAGCCGATCCGCTCCGGCCCGGGCGGCAGCGCCGACCGGCCCGGGAACGACGCGTCCAGGTCCCGGTCGTCGAAGTCCGCCTCGGCGGGCAGCGCGGCGAACCGCACCCCGGCCCGGCGCGCCGCCCCGGCGAACCGGGAGCCCCCGAGGAACACCACCTCGTGCCCTCGGGCGGCGAGGTCGGCGGAGACGGCCAGCAGCGGGCCGGTGTGGCCGTGTGCGGGCAGGGCGGTGGTGATGATCCTGGACAGCGGGGACTCCTCGGGTCGGTCGTCGGCGGTCGGTGGTCGTGCGTCGGTCGTCGGTGGTCGTGCGGCAGCCGTGCGTCGGTCGTGCGTCGGCGGACGGACCCACGGTAGGCAGGGCCGGTTGACGTCCGATGAACGCGCCGCGCGGCGGCGCGGCCCGCGGTGCCGCGACGCCCGGGCACCCCTCAGCGGCCGAGCACCGCACCGCCGTTCAACCCGATCACCTGCCCGGTGAGGTACCCGGCGGACGGCGAGGCGAGGAAGCCGACCGCCTCCGCCACGTCGGCGGGCGTACCGGCCCGACCGACCAGCGTGTCGGCGACCTTCCCGGCGTGGAACTCCTCGCTCCAGCCGGCACCGAAGATCTCGGTGTCCGCCACGTAACCCGGCGCGAGCACGTTCACCGTGACACCGTCCGGGCCCAACTGCCGCGCCAGCCCGAACGCCCAGCCGTGCAGCGCCGCCTTCGCCGCCGCGTACGAACCGGCCGAGTGCGGGCCCGCACCGCCGCGCTGCGCCGCCGCCGAACTGATCACCACCAACCGGCCACCGGGCCGGCGCAGCCTCCCCTGCAACGCGGTCGTCAGCAGCACGGCGGTGAGCAGGTTGGCGTCCAGGTCCTTGCGCCAGGCGTCGGCGAGGGCCGCCAGGCCGTCCCCGGCGGGCGGGGTGACGATGGCGCCCGCGTTGTTCACCAGCACGTCCACCGGGCCGAGCACGGCGATCCGGGCGGCCGCGGCCTCGACCGCCTCCGGGTCCGTCAGGTCCGCCGGCACCGGGACGATCCGGCCCGGGCCGACGGTCTCCTCGATCCGCGCCCGGGCCTCCTCCAGCACCGCCTCCCGGCGGCCGAGGATCACCACCCGGTTCCCGTCGGCGGCCAGGCGGGCGGCGATCGCCCGGCCGATCCCGGTCCCCCCGCCGGACACCACCGCGAGCCTCACCGGGCGGACCCGGAGGTCTCGGTGGGCTGAGCGGGCTCGGCGGACTCGGTCTCGTAGTACTCCTTCATCAGCTCCACCGACCACTCCGCCTGCCGGACCTCGCCCCGCGGCCCGAACTCCGCCAGGTACGGCTTGATGTCGAGCACCGGCGTACCGGCCACCGCGTCCAGCCCGGTCACGTGGAGCTCCAGACCGTCGACGCGGACCAGCTCGCACCGCGAGACGCCCAACCGGTTCGGGCGGTTCTTGCCGCGCTGCGCGAAGATGCCGACCAGCGGCCAGTCCGGGTTGCCGCGCGGGCGCCGGGCCCCGGACTCCACCTCGTCCTCCGGGACGCGGTCGAAGTGGTAGACCACCTCCAGGTGCGAGAAGTCCGCCAGCCCGTACAGCGCCTCCTCGCCGAACCGCTCGCCGTCCAGCCGGATCACCGCACCGACACTCCCCCAGCCGTCGTCCCGCACCTCCTCCCGCCCGCCGACCACCCACGCCACCGGACGGACCGTCACCTCGACTGCCACCTGGCCCCCCTCATTCGCTCTCGAACCGCTGCCACCGTACGGTAGCCCCGCCCACCACCGACCCGGCCACCGGGTCCGGCGGGCCCCGGAAGGCCACGAGGTCAGGACGCTCGGGGCCGTCGGGCCGGTGGATCGGTGGGACGTCGGGCCCTTGCCCCTCAGGTCGTCGGCCCGTCCCGTCAGACCGGGCGGCCCGGCCAGGCCGCCAACCGCGCGGCCAGGTCCACCAGATCACCCACCCTCAGCACCCGCCCACCGGATCCGGGCAGCGGTACGTGCAGTGGCTCCGTCCAGCGCGCAGGAATCGCCGTCAGGCCGTACCTGGCCCCGGCCAGGGCCCCGGTGACGGCGGCCACCGTGTCGGTGTCGCCGCCGAGATCGACGGCGGCGCGGAGCGCCTCCTCGAACCCGCCGGTGGTGCGCAGCACCCACACCGCCGAACCGAGGCACGGCCAGACCGCCCCGTTCGCCTCGGTGGCCCGGTCTGGGTGCCAGTCCGGCGCCAGAACGGCGGCGTAGCGGTCGCGGTGCTCGGCGTCGACGTGAGCCAGGGCGTCGGGGACGGCGGCGAGCGGATCGGCCCCGCCGAGGGCGAGGCGGACCAGCTCGTGGAAGATCGCCGTCCCCTCCCAGGCCGCCCGGTCCCCGTGGGTGAGGGCGGCGATCCGGCGGGCGGCGTCCATGGTGGCCGACCGTCCGGCGCCGGCGAACGCGACGGCCGACGTCGAGGCGCGCATCAGCGAACCGTTTCCGGCCGCCCGCAGCGTCGAGTTGAAGTGGACGGCGGCCGCGAGGTCCCACGGCATGCCGTTGGTCAGCACGTCCTCCGTCTGGATGCCGATGTCCTTGGGCTCGGCGGCGGCCCAGCGCCGGAACCGTTCGAAGACGTCCGGGAGGTCCAACTCCCCCCGGTCGAGGAGCGATTCGGCGACCAGCACGGCCATCTGCGTGTCGTCGATCGCCTCACCCCGCTCCCAGCCGCCGCCATGGCCGCCCGTGCCGGACCTCCCGGTCCGCGCTGTGGCCAAGAGCACCCAGGACAACGCGAAGGTCTCAGGTCTTCCGCCGTCTGCTGCCCGCCGCTGTCGAAGGCGGCGACGACCTGGCCGCCTTCGCGTCCCGGCCTCGGCCCGGTGTTGCCCGAACCCCGTGCCGTGTTCATGCCGTTGGTGTCATAGTCGGACGCTATGTGGACAACGCTTGCGCCGCTCATCGGCGTCCTACTCGGCGGACTCATGTCGATGCTGGCCCAGCGCTCGGCAGGACGCGCCTTGGAACGCGGCGAGGCGCGCCGCAGTGTTCGTGAACTTGCCGAGGCGCGCCGCAACGAGCGTCTCACTCACCTCATCGAATTTCTGTCTGCGGTGCAGGAGGCAGAACGAGTCGCGGTGGATCGGCATCACCACGACCTGGCTGACGAGCAGTGGCAGGCCCGGGCAAAGCAGGTCCTTGACAGGGTGTGGGTGATGCAGAAGACGATCCACGTACTGTGCCCGTCCGAGGTCAGCGAAGCGGCACGCAGCCTCGCGTTCGCACTACAGGACCTGATCAGAAAGGGCCCCCAAGACCCGGGAGAGCCACAGGACGAGAAGGTCTGGGCACACATACATCCGAGCCGACAGGCATTCCTTGATCTCGTGCGCGACCAGCTGAGTTGAACCCCGGGGAGGGATTCGGCAGCTGCCGTGAGCGGCCCGGGACAACGCCCGCGCCCGACTCCTCGGCTTCACCTCACCGCAACGGGTGGACGGCGGCACACCGTTATCGGCCCGCCCCGTCCGGCCGGGTGCCGAGGGCCCGGGCGAGCCGGTCGGCCGTCTCACCCGACACACCCGACGCGCCGCTGTGCGCGGCGTGTCGCGGGCTCGCCGGGGCGTCGCACCGGAGGACGTGGTCGGCAGGCCCCCCGGCCACCCGTCTCCACCACGACGGCCCGCGCCGGCCGCGGTCTGCGGACGCCGGCGACTCCCAGCGGGCGGCCGGCCAGACCGGGCGGTCCAGCAGGAAGCGCGCGGCAGCAGGCGCGTCCGCCGCCGCCACACCGGCCGCGGTGAGGGCCGCCCCGATCGACCCGACCGCCCCCTGCGGGGTCTCGGCGTCACCGACCACCGGGAGCAGCAGGAGCAGCCGCGCGTGCGGGTCGTGGACCCCCGGGGCCGCGCGGTCCGGCGTCCGGGCCAGGTGTGCGGCCTCCCGCCAGGACAGCCCCGGGCCCCGCTGGTGCTCCGGCGTCCCGAGGCGCCGTGCGACGTACCGGTCGACGTCCGCCAGCTGCACCGAACGTCCGCCCCAGCCAGGGTGGTGGATCCGGAACTCCGTCCCCCAGTCCGTGGGGAGCTCCACGCTCGTCACGGCCACGCGGTGACCGCCTCCGAACGGCGCCAGGAACTCGGACTCGCCCCTCAGGTGCGCGTCCCAGGCCGCTTCGGCGTCGACGGCGTCCACCCCGAACCAGCGCGCCAGGCGCCGGCCGTCCTGATCGTCCAGCGCCCACATCCGCATCAGGTAGGCGGCCCAGAAGGCCGGACGGATCAGCCTCCCGTCCGGGCTGCCCTCGGCCTCCCCCGGCCCCGGCCGGTGGCCACCCTGGTCGCCCTGGTCGCCCTCGTCGCCCTGGTCACGCGTGTAGTCGCTCGGCACCGGCACAGCCTGCCATCCGCGTCCGCACCCCCGCACGCCACCCCGGCAGCCGGGCGGGTCAGTCCTCCAGCACGGTGTACCCCAGCGCGCGGGCCTGCTCGGCGACGGCCTCGAAGCGCGCCACGGACGACAGCGTCGCCACCAGCCCCCGGCCGACCGCCCCGCCGGCCAGCACCGCGGCCACCGCCTCCCGGTCCACCTCCCGCTCGTAGTAGTGCTCGGCGAACGCGGCGTACGCCTCCGGGCCCTCCCCGGTGAGCAGCCCGAACGGCCAGTCGGAGCCGTCCGACTCGCCGTCGGCGAACTCCACCGGACCGCACCGCCACGCCGGGGCGGCCGCCTCCCTCCAGACGCACGCGGTGGCGTCGAAGAACCCCTCGAACTGGGACTCCGGGGCCTGCGCGTACGGCGCGAGCGACGTGGGCAGCCCGTCCAGCAGGCCGGGCCAGTGCGCGCGCTGCTCCGCCCGCCACGGGGTGGCGTCGCTCTCGTGGTCGAAACCGTGGAGGAACACCCCGGCCGGAGCGAAGACCACCGCGTAGTCGTCCCCGGAACCGTTGTCCATGAGGGCCAGGTCGACGCCCGGGCGCCAGTCCGTGACGAAGGTGTGTGCCGGGGCGTACGGAGCCGACAGGATCGAGTCGAGCAGTGCCACCGCCCGGCAGCGGGCCCGCAGCTCACGGGGGTCGGGGAGGTCGGGGAGGTCGGCCAGCAGGTCGTGAACGGTCATGCCCCACACCCGACAGCACGCCACCGACACTCCCGGCCGGGCCGCCCGTGCGGCCGTACGCCGCTACGCCGGTGCGCCGGCGCACCCGCACGACTGTCAGACCCGGGTGGCAGCATCCCCCCTACGACGAGGAAAGGAACGACGGTGAGCTTCCTGGGGATGTGGTGCCTGCTGCCCATGACGGCCGACGCCGTCGCGCAGTACGCGCCGCCGCTGCGACCGGCCGTCGACGCCGAGGCCGCCCTGCCCGGGTCGCGGGAGCTCCTCGCGTGGTGGCGCGAGGCGGGAAGCACCGAGGAATCACGGCACCACCTCGTCGAGTCCGCCGCGCCGTCCGCACTGGACGACCGGATCTGCCTCGTCTACGAGGCCTGGGAACGCGGGAGCGACGACTCGCTGCCCCGCCTGACCGTCTCGGCCCGCAACTCCTACCCGGCGGCCGCCCTGGCGCACGCCCTCGGCCCCACCCGGTTCGCGCTCCTCCCCGGCTGGTTCGGCGACCTCGTCCTCACCCCCGAGGAGGTCCGGCAGACCCTCCCCGCCGTCGAACAGGCCTTCACCTGGGACGCCCCCGCGCGCCACCACGCCGAACGGCTCCTCACCACCGCCCTCCGCGACGAGGCGACCCGGGCCGACCTCGACACCCTCCTGGACGGCGTCCCACCCGTCTGGCGCGCCGCCGCCGACACCGGCCGGGGCCTCCTCGGCGCCCACTTCCTGCCCTGAGCCGCCGCCCGGGTCAGTCCACGTCCGACGGGTGCTGCGCGCGGCTCGCCCGCAGGAAGGACTCCAGCCGGTCCCGCTCCGTGTCGAGGTTGCTCAGAGTCTCGTAGGCGTGCTCCCGGGCGATGCCCGACGGATGGGTGACGAGTTCCCGGTAGAGGATCCAGACGCCTCCCCGGATCAGCTCCTCGCACTCCTCCTGCTGCACGGTGTCCCCCGCGCCGAAGGCCAGGAGAAGACCCAGCAGGGCGGTGCGGGCCACCGGCGTGGTGACGGCCGGATCGGCCAGCGCCGCGAGGACGACGGCGGTGGCCGCGGGAGCCGGGCCCATCAGGCTCGACTGGATCATGACGTGACCGTCGATCTCCGCCGGCGTCGCCTCCCCCGGCGTACGCGCGGTGATCAACCGGAGCAACGCACCCGGCAGATGAGCCGCCGATCGCCCGCACCCGCAGGAGAGCGCGCCCCAGTCGTACCGGTCGATCTCCATACGAACCACCCGCATTCCGGGCGCCTCCGCCATCCCACCCACCCCCGTCCCGGCCCCGCTCCCCGATCCCGATCCCCCCGACCCTACGGGTGCGCCTCCACGCACTACCGCCGCGCCCCGCTCTCGGTCACGATGTCGACGGCGACCCGGAGCGGCGTCTCCGCTCTCCCGAGCAGCTCCCGGGTGATCGCCATCGCCTCGATGACGGTCGCACCACGCTCGACCAGGAGCGCCCTGAACGGCCCCCATCCCATCGCCCTCGAGAACCGGCCGGGCCTCCTCGACCAACGCGTTTTACCGCGCCGCCCGCTGCACGGGAAGTCGACCCGGCCGACTTCCCGTGCGTCGGCGGACGGGCCGTGGCTCCACCGCTGGTCGGGAGTTCAGAGGCCGGCCGCCACTCCACCCGGCCGCCACCGCGAGCGCGCACCGGCCACTGGGGCCGCCCGGCGGTGCGCGATCTGACCAGCGGGCGGGGTCCAGTCGGCGGGGAGGCCGGACTGGGCGAGGACGGTGGAGAGGCTGTAGCGGTCGCGGTCGGCGGTGATCCTGCAGTGGCTCCCGTCGAGTTCGAGGAGGGTGGTCATCGGCACGGCGAACGGCGTCGGTGCGCCCTTGAGGTGGCCCGCGTAGACGGCGTCGACGGTGATGCGGTCGCCGTTGCGGTGAGCGGCCCGCACGGTGACGTGGACGCCGTCGATCATGCCGTCCGCGCGGGCCTTCCACCCGGAGATCTCCTGGCGGCCGTGGAAGGTGACGCCCACGCCCTCGTCGGAGTAGGTGCCGTCGACGGTGAACAGGGCGCCCAGCGCCCGTGGGTCGGTGCCGTTCCAGGCCCGGGCCCAGTCGTTGACGATTCTCGACGGACGCCGGCCGGCGTCCTCCACGGCCTGCGCGGTGGTGGCGGCCGAGACAGCGGTGGCACAGAGGGCCGCGACGGCGACCAATGTGCTCACGGCGTGGGGCGGACGGGACGTCATGGTGCTGCTCCTTCGGGCGGGGCCGGGCGGTCGTGCAGTGCGGAGGTGCGGAGATGGCGCGTCAGGCGACCGGACCGGAACGGCCCGTCGGGACTCGGCGCACCTCCCGTCCGTCCGGGTGCGTGTGTGCGACGTTCATGGAGCACAGCCTCACGTCAGGCGCTGTCCACTTCCCAGGCCTGCGGGGAACGGCGACCGTCCGGCACTGCCCGCACCTGTCCATCCGCTTCACCCGCTTCACCCGCTTCACCCGGAGCCGCGACGCACGGGACTACGGCTGCCGTTGCTCCCCATGCGTCTGAGGGACCGAGGGGCACAGCCACGCTGCCTGGACCGTGGAGGGAGGCATCCGGCCGGAACGAACGGAGAAATCCGCTGACCGGGCGAACGTCCGCCCACTTGAATCAGGGTGTGAGTCACGTTGCCAACATCATGATCTCGGTGGATCCGGACGACCGGAGGGCCGTCGAGGAGCTGAGCCAGTGGTTGCAAACGTACGCCCCACGCCGCGGCTCCGGCCCTGACGGGGCCGGCTGGGTCGGTTCGCTCAGCGCGACCACCGGCGGCAACACGCACTGGGGCGGGGGCACGTACCCGGAATGCGACGTCTACGCCGGGGCGCTCAACCACGCGGACCTGACCGGGCTGGTGACCCGTGTCGAGAGCGCCGCATGGGAGCACCCCGAGGTCGTCCAGCTCTTCGTGATGGATCAGCACCAGGCCTACTTCCGCGTCTGGATGTTCTTCGGGCCGGAGCCGGCAGATCGCGCCCGAAGGCCGCGAGGACGTGGTCCAGTCGGGCGAGTCCCGCTCCTGACCTGACGCTCCCTGTCGACATCCCGGCCCCCTACGGCGCCCGTGGGCCCGACGGCCTCCCCGCCCGCAGTACTGTCGGACCGGCCCGCCCTTCCCCGGTCCGCCGTCCGTCGCCTCCCCGCTCCGGCAGCGTCCTGGGTCCGGCAACGTCCCCGGTCCGGCAGCGCCCTGGGTCGGCGACCGGCCGCCCGGCGATGACGAGAGAAACGAGCAGCACCGTGTCGAACGCGCCCGTGATCCGCAGCGACGTCCCCGGGTCGTTCGCCTGGGGCGTCTTCCATGAGCGGCACCCGGTGCTCCTCCGGCAGGTCCTCGACGCGCTGCCGTACGGGCCCGCCGAGCGGGCGGCGGTCGGGCGGCTGCTCGCGGAGAGCACCACCGGTGTCCTGGAGCCGCCGGGCACGGACAGCCCGGACGCCGGGCAGTGGGTGGAGTGGGGCCGGGGCCTGTGGGGCAAGCCGTGGGGTGAGGCGCCGTTCCTGTGGGCGGAGAGCTACTTCTACCACCGCCTGCTCGACGCCACCGGCTACTTCCGGCCCGGTGCCTGGCAGGGCGTCGACCCGTTCGCGCCCTTCAAGGCCGACGAGCTGGCCGGGGCGGCGGTCGACGACGAGCTGGCCTCCCTCGACGTCCTGGACGGCCTGCCGCAGAGCCGACGGGCGGACGCCCTGCTGTCGTCCGCCCTGTGGGGCAACCGCGCGGACCTGAGCTTCCGCATCACCGCCGAGCCGGAGGGTCCGCCTGCGCCCGACGGCCCGCGTGCGCCCGACGGTCCGGTTTCGGCCACCGGCCGGGCCGCATCCGGCCTGCTCGCCGACGACAGCGCGCAGCTCTGGGCCACGCTCGCGCGGGCCGGGGGCGGGCGGGTCTGCGTCGTCGCGGACAACGCGGGCCGGGAGCTCCTCCCGGACCTCGTCCTGATCGACCACCTCCTGACCCGCGGCCTGGCGGCGCAGGTCGCCCTGTACGTCAAGCCGCAGCCGTACTTCGTGTCGGACGCGACGACGGCCGACGTCCTCGCCGCGCTCGGCCGCCTCCGCACCGCCCCCTCACCGGCCGCCGCGGCGGTCGGCGGGCGACTGTGGCGAGCCATGGGCGACGGAACGCTCGCCGTCCGCACGCACCCGTTCTTCTGCGCCCCGCTGCCGTACCACGACATGCCCGACGACCTGCGGGCCGAGTTCACCGGCGCGGCCCTGACCGTCCTCAAGGGAGACCTCAACTACCGCCGCCTCGTCGGCGACCGGCTCTGGCCGCCGACCACCCCGTTCGCCGACACGACACGCCACTTCCCCTCCGCCGTGGCGGCACTGCGCACCCTCAAGTCGGACGTGATCGTCGGCCTCGACGACACCCGTGTCACCCGACTCGACGACACCGCCACCCCGTGGCGCACCAACGGCCGCCACGCCGTCATCCAATTCGCCCCCGCCCGCGACCGCACCGCCGACGCCGAGGGTTGACGACGACGGCGGCGAGCCCGGTCAGACCGGAGCGCGCACCGATGACGCGGGCCGTGCCGTGCGCTCCCTCCGGCCACGCGTCGCGGGCCGCAGCGGTACAGCGGACGACACAGCCCGGCAGCCGACCCTGCCATCGGGCCCGACTGAGCTGCAGCGGCCGGGCCTCCGCCGCCGGCGCTTCTCGCGCGCCGGCGGCGGAGGCCTCGACTCTTCGTGAGCGTCGGCCCGTTCGGCGAGGAAGGGCCGGGCACCCGCTCCGAGGTGGGCGCGGTCAGGCCGGGGTACCGCAGTACTGCTGCTGCTTGCCGATCACGCGGTAGACGCAGTCGGCGGTCTCCACCAGGCGCAGGACCGCCTCGCGGTTGCGGCTGGTTTCGCGGCCGATCACCTCGTCGGGCGGGTAGAAGCCGCTGCTGCCGTTGGGGCCGGGGTACATCTCGAAGGTGTAGGCGAAGACGCGTTGGGCGCCCCAGAGCCAGTCGTCGATCGCGCCGTCGGTGATGTAGAGGTCGCTGGACTGCTCGGGCGTGTAGCCGTTGGTGGCGGCCATGCTGCGACCGAGGGTGGCGAAGGTGTTGTACTCGTCGGCGGTCATGCCGGGCACCGTCTCGGCGGTGGTCCAGCCGAACGGCCAGAGCACCAGTTCGCTGTAGGTGTGGAAGTCGATGGCCGCGGTGATCTGCTGCTTGCCGCCGACGATCCGGCTGCGGACGAAGTCGGCGACGACCTTGGTCTCCCGGGCGGACTCCGGGGCGCTGCCCCGGTAGGTCTCGCTGGAGGTGGAGCCGGAGGAGCCGCCGCAGCAGCCCCACTTGTAGTTCCAGTTGCGGTTGAGGTCGGTGCCGACGCTGTTGCTGCCGGGGTTCGGCTGACGGTCCTTGCGCCAGCTGCGGTAGCGGCCGGTGGCGATGTCGTACTCGCCGCCGTCCGGGTTGAGGTCGGGGATCACCCAGATCTCGCGGCTGTTGACGGCGTCGGCGATCCGGCTGTCGGTGGCGTACTTGTCGCCGAACTCGTGCAGCAGGTACAGCGCCATCTCGACGGTGAGGTGCTCGCGGGCGTGCTGGTGGGCGGTGAACAGCACCTCGGGCTCGTTCTCGTCGGTGCCGACGTTGTCGCTGATCTTCACCGCGACGATCGGCCGCCCCTCGTACGAGGTGCCGATGACGCGCTTGCTCATGATGTCCGGGTGTGCGGCGACCACGGCGTCGATGTCGGCGGTGGCCTCGGCGTAGTTGTGGTATCCGGAGTCGGCCTGCGGGAAGTCGTTCACCCCGCTCAGGCTCCCGACGCCGGGCCCGTCGCCCTGCCCGGTGCCCGGCTCGGCGCCGTAGCGGGGGCCGGGCAGCGCGACCGGGGACCAGCCGAGCGCCCGCAGCCGCTCGGCCTCGGCGGGGGTGGCGGTGACCACCACCGCGTCGGGCAGCACGGCGTCGACGGAAGCACCGGTGGCGGCGACGGCGGTGCGTTCGGCGACGCTGCGGGGGCCGTCGAGCCGGTACTGCCGGGCGGCGTCGACGGGCGCGGACGAGGGAGCGGGGAGGCGGTCGGGGGAGGCCGCCCGGGCGGTGATCGGTGTGGCGAGGGCGAGGGCCAGCAGCACGGCGGTGGCCGCAGCGGGCTTCCCTCGGCGGGGCAGTCGCATGACTGTCCTCCTGTGGGGGTCCGTGGGGGCGGAACGGTGGAGGAGGTGAGGCGCGCGCCAGCATGATGGTCCGCCAGTGTCATGGGTTCGTCAAGACACCGGGAAGGAAAGGAAAAGCCCCCCGAACACCCCCAACCCGACGGCGCCCAAACCAGCCGCCACGCCAACCGGGCCGGCGCGCAGCATGATGGAACCGGGGGACGGCACCAAGCCCCAACTCGCCTACGTGGTACGGGACTCAAGCGCCGGGAGGCCGGTCGCCCAGGCCGCCCACCCATGCCTGCGGGTCAGCCGCCCCCGCGCATCGGTGATCCGCACCCCGGCGGTCCTCCCCGCACACAGGGATTCAGTGCCGGGGGCGCAGGATGCGGGACTGCATCAGGTCAGACCAGGCTGGGCGTGGGGGTCAGGGGGCGGGGGTGGGGTGGGTGAGGAGGGCGAGGACGACGGAGCCGTCGACGGTCTCCTGGGCGACGAGGAGGGCGGCGAGTTCGTCGAGGTGGTGGCGGTGTTCGCGGAGGAGGTCGACGGCGTGCTTTTCGGCGCGGCGCAGGAGGCGGGCGACGGCTTCGTCGACGGCGCGCTGGGTCTGTTCGGAGTAGGGGCGGCGGAGCAGGTCCTCCGGGGTGTCGCCGAGGAACTGCGGGGCGCCGGAGGAGTAGCCGACGGGGCCGAGTTCCAGGGAGAGGCCGAACTCGCGGACCATCCGGGTGGCGACGCCGGTGGCGTTGGCGAGGTCGTTGGCGGCGCCGGTGGAGCCTTCGCCGAAGACGACCAGTTCGGCGGCCCGCCCGCCGAGTTGGACGGTGAGCAGGTCGGTCAGGTAGCTCTCGCTGTACAGGTGGCGTTCGGCTTCGGGGAGTTGCTCGGTGGCGCCGAGGGCGACGCCGGCCGGGATGATGGTGACCTTGGCGACCGGGTCGGCGTGTTCGCAGAGCGCGGCCATCAGGGCGTGCCCGGACTCGTGGACGGCGACGGCGTGCCGCTCCTCGGGCAGCAGGGCGTTGGAGGAGTCGCGGCGGCCGAGCAGGACGCGGTCGCGGGCGGCGTCGAGGTCGGCGGCGGTGAGGGTGGCGCGGTCGGCGCGGACGGCGTTGATGGCGGCCTCGTTGAGGAGGTTGGCGAGGTCGGCGCCGGAGAAGCCCGGGGTGCCGCGGGCGATCCGGTCGAGGTCGGCATCGGGGGCGAGGGTCTTGCCGCGCACGTGGACGGCGAGGATGGCGGCCCGTTCGGCCTGGTTGGGCAACGGGACGGTGACCTGGCGGTCGAAGCGCCCGGGGCGCAGCAGGGCGGGGTCGAGGGCGTCGGGGCGGTTGGTGGCGGCGATGACGACGATGCCGGTGCTCTGGTCGAAGCCGTCCATCTCGGCGAGCAGCTGGTTGAGGGTCTGCTCGCGTTCGTCGTTGCCGCCGAGCCGGGTGCCGCCGGCGCGGCGGCCGCCGACGGCGTCGATCTCGTCGATGAAGATGATGGACGGTGCGCGGTTGCGGGCCTCGTCGAAGAGGTCGCGGACGCGGGAGGCGCCGACGCCGACGAACATCTCGACGAAGCCGGAGCCGGTGACGGAGAGGAACGGCACCTCGGCCTCGCCGGCGACGGCGCGGGCGAGCAGGGTCTTGCCGGTGCCGGGCGGACCGACCATGATCACCCCGCGCGGGCCCTTGGCGCCGGCGGCGGCGTACCGGTCCGGGCTGCGCAGGAAGTCGACGACCTCGCTGACCTCCTGTTTCACACCCTCGTACCCGGCGACGTCGGCGAAGCCGGTGGCGGGCCGCTCGGCCTCGATGATCTTGGCGCGGGAGCGGCCGATGGCGCTCAGGCCTCCGCCGAGCGCACGGGTGGCCATCCGGCCGGACCAGAGGAAGAGTCCGCCGAAGATCAGCAGCGGCAGGAACAGCAGCAGGGTGGACCAGATCGAGCCGCCCCCGCTGCGGGTGGCGGTGACGTCGACGTGCTGGTCGGCGAGTGCCCGGCTGAGCTGGGAGGTGTCCAGGGCGGTCGGGATCTGGCTGGTGAAGTGCGTACCGTCCTTGAGGCTGCCCGCGACGCCGCCGGTGTTGTTGACGTTCACGGTCCGGACCTGTCCGGCGTCGACCCGGTTGAGGAGGTCGGTGTAGCCGTAGCGGGTGCCGGTCGGACCGGGGCTCGCGAACAGCACCAGCAGGAGCAGGGCGACCAGGACGGCGACGGGCAGCAGCCAGCGGCGCGCCGACGGCGGGGGCGGTTTGCCCGGCGGCGGGCGGCCCGGGGTGGGCTTGCGGGGAGGGTCCGGGCCGGCGCCCGACCCCCAGCCGCGGTGTGGCGGCGGGGTGGCCGGGTGTCGGTCGGCGCGCGACCGTCCTCGCACGATCATCCGTCGCTCACCGCCTCTCGGCACCTCCGGGCCCACCCCTCCATGGTGGGGCCGGATGCGCCCGGACGGGAGTCCTGGGGGCGACGAGCGGGCCGGGGCGGGCGGGCCGGGGCAGCCCGGGCGGGAGGCGGCGGGCCGGGAGGCGGCGGACGGCGGTCGGCGGTCGGCGGAAGGAGGCCGAAGGACCCCGGAGACCGGCGGAAGGAGGCCGGGAGGACGCCGAGGACGCCGAGGACGCCGAGGACGCCGAGGGCGGCGGCGCAGGGCCCCGGGCGAACGCCTCAGGAGAAGTCGAGCGAGCCCGTCCGGGTGCGCTTGAGCTCGAAGAACTTCGGGTAGCCGGCCAGCAGCCGCACGCCCTCGAAGACCCGGACGGCGTCCTCGCCGCGCGGGATCGCGGTCAGCACCGGGCCGAAGAACGCGACGCCGTCCACGTGGATGGTCGGCGTGCCGACCTCCTCGCCGACCGGGTCCATGCCCTCGTGGTGGCTCTTGCGCAGCGCGATGTCGTGGGCGGTGCTGTCCGCGGCGTCGGCGAGCTGCTCGGGCAGTCCGGCCGCGACCAGGGCCTCCCGGATGACGTCGGCGTCGGCCTCCCGGTCCTGGTCGTGCAGGCGGGTGCCGAGTTCGGTGTAGAGGTCGCGCAGCACGTGCTCGCCGTGCTGCTCCGCGGCGGCGATGCAGACCCGGACGGGGCCCCAGCCGGTGGTCATCAGGCGCTGGTACCGCTCGGGCAGGTCGGTGCGGCCCTCGTTGAGGACGGACAGGCTCATCACCCGGAAGTTGAGGTCGAGTTCGCGGTGGCGCTCGACCTCCAGGATCCACCGGGAGGTGATCCAGGCGAACGGGCAGATCGGATCGAAGTAGAAGTCGACTTTGGTGGTCACGCCGGAGAGACTAACCGTCCGAGTGGACCGGTATCCAGGGCCAATCGATATTCGATGGAGTGGGCCACTCGCCCGCTGCCGGTCGCCCCGCCGGCTGCGGACGGGCTCCCGCCGGGTCAGCTGCAGGTGGTGCCGTCGGCCGGGACCGTGCCGTCCAGCAGGTAGCCGTCCACGATCTTCTTCAGGCAGGGGTTGCCGGTGTTGTAGCCGCCGTGGCCCTCGCCCTGCAGGGTGACGGTGACGCCGACGCCGGGGCCGAGCTGCTGGGCCATCGCCCGGGCGCCCTCCACCGGGGTGGCCGGGTCACCGGTGGTGCCGACCACCAGGATCGGGGCCGCGCCGGCGGCGGACACCTCCGGATGGTCGGTCCTGCCCGCCACCGGCCAGCCGGTGCAGCTGGTCAGCCCCCAGGCGGTGAAGGCGCCGAACACCGGTGAGGCGCTGTCGAACTGCGGCAGCTGCTGCTGGACGTCCTGGTCGGAGTAGCGCTGTCGGGAGTCCACGCAGGAGATGGCCCGGTTCGCGGACATCAGGGTGCTGTAGTGGCCCTGCGGGTCCCGGCCGAGGAGCGCGTCGGCCAGCTGGAGCAGCGTGTCGCCGGTGCCCTGTTGGGTGGCCTCGGTGAGGCCGGCGGCCAGCGCGGGCCAGGTCTCCTGGCTGTACAGGGCGGCGGCGATGCCGGTGAGGGCCAGGCTCTCGGTGAGTCGGCGGCCGCTCGCCGTGGGCAGCGGGGACTGCTCCAGCTTCTTCAGCAGGGCGGTGATCGTCGCGGTGCCCTCGGCGCCGCCGCCACCGGTCGGGCAGGCCGGTGCCTGGCTCGCGCAGGCCTTCATGAAGTCGTCGAGGGCGAGTTGGAAGCCCTGGGCCTGGCCGAGCGCGGACTGCTGGGGGTCCTGGGTCGGATCGACCACGGAGTCCAGCACCATGCGGCCGACCTGGTGCGGGAACAGGTGCGCGTAGACGCCGCCGAGCTCGGTGCCGTAACTGATACCGACGTAGGAGAGCTTCTCGTCGCCGAGCGCCTGCCGCATCAGGTCGAGGTCGCGGGCGGCGCTCTCGGTGTCCACGTAGGGCAGCACCGGGCCGGAGTTGTGCTCGCAGGCGGCCGTGACCTGTGCGTTGCTGTCGTCCAGGGCCTTGACCGCCTCGGGGCCGCTCGGCGTGCTGTCGACGGCCGCACTGGCGTCCGTCGCCTGGTCGTCCAGGCAGTGCACCCCGGCACTCTCACCGACTCCGCGCGGGTCGAAACTCACCAGGTCGTAGCGGGAGTTGAGGGAGTCGTAGGTGGCCGCGAAGGCCGGCAGGGTGGCCACGCCAGAAGCGCCGGGTCCGCCGAAGTTGAACAGCAGCGAGCCGATCCGGTGCTGCGCGTCCTTGGCCGGGGTCCGGATCAGCGCCAGGTCGATGGTGCGGCCGCCCGGGTCGGCGTGGTCCAGCGGGACCTTGAGGGTGGCGCACTGCCAGTCGCCGGCGGGAGCCGTCCCGGCGCCCTGGGCGGTACTGGGTGCGGCACAGGCGTGCCAGTCGAGGTTCCGGGCGGACGGCCCGCCGCTCGTGGTCGCCGCGGCCGCCATGGCCGCCCGGTCGGCCGGGGAGGCGGGGGAGGCCGGGGAGGTCGGCGCCGGCTCTGCGGTGGACCGGCCGTCGTCCTGGCAGCCGACGGCACCGGTGAACAGCAGCGCTGCCAGGCCGACCGCTCCGGCCCCGCGAACGACGGTCTGCATGGTGCGGTCCACCTCTCGGGTTGACGGGCGCGCTCCGGCGCACGGCCGCGCGGCGTATGCCCCGGCGCCCGGCATGGTCGACGCATCACCGACCCTAGGGGCGGCGGGGCGGCCGTGCCCGCCGGAAGCCCCGGACGGGGGGCGTGCGCCGGACCGGCCGCCACCGGCCGTCCGGGTGAAGGAGCGATCCGCCCTCCGGGTGAGGGTTCAAGCCGCCCGTCAGGTGGCAGCCTCAACCGCCGGCCGCCCGCGCCGGGCGGCGGCCCCGTCTGCAGGGAGGGCGACTTGAGCACCGACTTCACGAGCTTCGACTCCACCGGTTCCGACTCCGGTTCCGGTTCCGGCCCCAGCTCCAGCGAGTCCGGTTCCGCCTCCGCCTCCGCGTCCGCGAGGACGAGCGCGGGCCCGGCCGACGACGACTACGACAGCGTGGACGTCTTCATCACCAACAGCCGGCACGAGGTCCTGCTCCAACTGCGCGACGACAGGCCGGACATCTGCTGGCCCGCGTACTGGGTCGTCCCCGGTGGCCACCGCGAACCGGGCGAGACGCCGTACCTGACCGCCGTCCGCGAGCTGCGCGAGGAGACCGGCCTGGACGTGCCCGGCCTGCTGCCCTTCGACCCCGTGCCGTACGAGGGCGCGACCACCGGCCCGTACCGCTTCTTCCACGCCGTGGTGGACGTCGACCCGGCCGACCTGGTCCTTGGCGAAGGCCGGGAACTGCGGTTCGTCCCGATCGCCGAGGCCCGCGGAATGAAGGTGCCGCCGGCGGTCCTGGACTACCTGCGCCAGCTGGAGGGCCACCTGCGCACCGGCAGGCCCCGGGTCTGGGCCGTGATCGACGAGATCCACCGCCACCTCTCCGACCACCGGGCGGCGATCGGGCAGCCGCTGCTGCCGCTCCAGGTGGTGAAGATCCAAGAGGAGGCCGGGGAGGTCGCCGAGGCCCTGCTCGGCGTGCTCGGCGCCAACCCGCGCAAGGGCGTCAGCCACACGGTGGCCGACCTGCAGGGCGAGCTGTGCGACGTGATCACGGCCGCCATGGTCGCGTTGCGCGAGACCACCCCGGACGCCGCCTCCGTCCTGGCCGCCCACCTGGCCGCCTGGCGCCCGGGGCCGCGCGCACGGGCCTGACCCGGCGGGGATGCCGCGGCGCGGGCGACGGTCAGCGGTCGACGGCTTCGGGATCCGCCGGCCGTCGCCCGTCGTCCGTCGCACTATCTTGCTTCGCCTGCTATCTTGCATTGCATGGTACCTGGCATCGCACAGCACGAGGGCGCCGGCGACCCGGCCGACGGGCCGGTGGCGACGCAGCTACGCAAGGGCGTGCTGGAGTACTGCGTCCTCGCCCTGCTGCGGGACGGCCCCCGCTACGGGGTGGAGCTGCTCCAGGAACTCGGCCGGTTCCCGATGCTGGCGACCAGCCAGGGCACCATCTACCCCCTGCTGTCCCGGCTGCGCCGCGCCGGGCTCGCCGACACCTTCCTGCGCGACTCGGCCAGCGGCCCGTCCCGCCGGTACTACACCCTGACCGATGCGGGCCGCAGCGCACTGGCGGAGTTCACCGCCCTGTGGCCGGCCTTCCGCGAAACCGTCGACCACGTCCTGACCCCGGGAGAGAACCCGTGAACGAGCCGATCGAGCACCCCCTGGTCCGCGCCCACCTGGACGCGGTCGCCCGCTACACCGCCCCGCTCCCCGAGGAGCGCCGCCGCGAGCTGCTGGCGGACCTGCGCGAGCACGTCGAGATCACCCTCGCCGAGTGCGACCCCGCCGACGAGGCCGCCGTCCGACGGGTCCTGGAGCAGCTGGGCAGCCCGCGGGCGATCGCCGACGCCGCGCTCGACGAGGAGGGCCGGGCGCGGCCCGAACCGGAGAGCGCCGGCCGCACCACCCGCACCCTGATCCTCGCCGTGCTCCCGATGCCGCTGGTGCTGATCCCCGCCCTCGGGCCGCCGCTCGCACTGGCCGCCGCGGTCATCGCCGCGACCCGGGTGTGGCGCTCCCCCCAGTGGACCCGCCGGGAGAAGCGGCAGGCGGCCCTGCTCCTGCTCTCGCCCGCCCTGATCACCCCGCTGGCCGCCGCCGTGCTGGCCGTCTCCGGCCCCGGTCTGACGCCGGTCGGCGTCCTCCTCGCCTGCGCCGCGGGCTTCTGCCCCACCCTGGTGGCGGCCTTCCGGCTGGCCCGTTCGGCCTCCCGCCTGCGCACGGCCGCGCTGACGGCCTGACGATCTGATGGCCTGACAGCCAGGCCGGAGGCAGGCCCCCCCGGGCCCCGCACGACGAGGAGCCCGACGCGCCCGCACAAGGCGCCGGCTGCGGTTCGGGCCTCGGCCGCGGTACGGGCACCGACCGGTCCTGACGAGCCGCGAAGCAGCCCGCCGGCCGACGGCCGGTCCGCGCAGTCATCCGCCCACGACCAGCGCGAGTCCACCCATGCCGACGCACACCGGGCCCACGGCCTGCGGCTTCCTGCCGTACGCCGCCCAGTGAGTTCGCATACGGCCCAGTGTGATGGTGTGCGGCATGCCGCAATCGGGGCACACGGGCCGTCCGGTCGTCACGCTGTGCCTTTCGATCGCGCTCCGGGCCAGGGACACCACCGCTGTACCGATCGCGTGATCCAGCACCCCGAAGCCCCACTTCAAGCCAGCACGTCGGGAGACGGCAGTGATCGGACACCACGCCCCCGGACATCCCGTCGTCGAAGGAGAAGCAGGCGTCCGCGCTCGTGCACGGTGGTGGCAGGCCGGGATCGTGACAGGGATGTGCGTGGCCCTGGCCCCGGTGCCGCCGGCGGCACCGGGGCGACCCGCGCGGGAGGGAACGGGGGCGACGGCGGGACGACGCCGGACGCCACCGCCGGTACCGCGGGAAGCGCCACCGGCCCCGGGGCTTCGCCGGGCCAGGGCGGTGGCGGCGGCAGCACCAGCACGACCACCGGTGGTCCCGGTGGGACCACCGGCAGCGTTCTGCTCTGCGGCGTCACAACGGGTGGGCCGGGAGGCGGGTTCGTCGGCGACACGGTCGGCACCGGCGGCACCGGCGGTTCCATCGGCGGCGGCTGCGCCGCCACCGCCACCGGTGCCGGGGACGGTGGAGGCGGCGGGTACTTCGCCGGCGGGGGCGGCGGCAGCGGTGCCGTCAACAACACCGGCACCGCGGCGAGCGGCGGCGGAGGCGGTGGCGGGAGCAGCTTCGCGACCCCGTCGGGCACCGGGACGTCCTATGCGGCCTCCACGATCGGAACGGCGAACCACAACGGCCAGGTGATCATCAGCTACACCGTGGGCGAGCCGATCACCACGACCATGACGGCGATGCCCCAGCGCACCCGGATCGGCTCGCCGGTCGTGCTCAACGACATCGTCTGCCCCCGCGGGGCCTCCACGACCAGGCCCACCGGAACCGTCACGTTCACCGACACCACCACCGGGACGACCCTCGGCACGGGGCGCCCGTTCGTCTCCCTCGGCAGGTGCGCCGCCGGCGGGACGGTCACCGCCTTCCGCACCGTCGGCACCCACACCATCACCGCCGTCTACAGCGGCGACTCGGTGTACCAGGACAACAGCGCCACCCCCGAGACCATCACCGTGACGGTGAATCCCTGATCGGAACGCCGTAGCGGCGGACCGGACGGTCCGCCGCACGACGCGGCGGCCGCTCCCCGCCCACCGGGGAACGGCCGCCGCTCCACGCGCGCCGGGGCTACTCGGCCGGCGGCGGGACGACGGGGACGAGGATCCCGTGACTGGTGGTCCGCACCCCCTGGGCCATGAGGGCGAGCTGGCCGTTGTAGGCGAACGGGAGGCCCCGCACGGCCCACAGACCGTTCGCCGCGCCCCAGGCGACGTCGCGGGCCGCCCTGATGCTGAAGCCGCTGACGGCGTGCTTGAGCGCCTCGGCGGGCGCGGTGGCGATCCGGACCAGCCGGCCCTCGAACTCGGCCCGGACCTCGGCCTCGACGCTCGCCAGCAGGTCGTTGACCTTCTCGTAGTCCCGGTGGACCGGCGGGCGCTCGGGCGCGGTGCCGCGTTCCTTGCAGGTCTCGACCACGCTGATCGCGAGGTCGTGGTCGATGTGCGCGTTCATCCCCGCGAGGGCGAACTGAATCGGCCAGACGACCCGGTTGCCGCGCATCCGGAAGAGCGGCTCCCAGGCCGGGTCGACCGGCTTCCCGGCCTTCGCGGCGTCGACGTTCGCGAGGTAGAGCCCGGCGAACAGGACGTCCATGCGCTCCATGAACGGGTTGTCCTCGAAGCCGCCGGCGGCGACCTTCTCCTTGACCAGTTTGGTCACTTTCAGATACATGCGGTTGAAGCAGGCCACGCCGTCGCGGGGGTCGAGTTCGGCGTCGACCTGCTCCATCCTGGCGATCACCGCATCGATGGTGGTGGGGAGTTGGGTGGACTGGGTGGTCATGGTCGGCCTTCCGTGGGGCGGGTCAGCTCAGCGGATACGGTACGACCTGTCCGGCCGCTTTGACTACGGAGCGTGTCGAAACCGCCCACAAGGTAGTACGCGGAGCAACGGACGCGCGGCGCGACCCGCCGCACCGGGCGTTGCCCTCGCCGCATCCCATCCCGTATTAATAAATGAACAGTAATTTATAAATAGGATGGGAGTGCACCATGGCCGGACGCCCCCGGGGTGTCGAGGACGCCGTGCTGCTGCGGCACACCGCCGAGGTGATGGGGCGGGTCGGCCCCGCCGGACTGACGCTCGCCGCCGTGGCACGGGCCGCCGGTGTGGCGCCGGCGACGCTGGTGCAGCGCTTCGGGTCGAAGCGCGGACTGCTGCTGGCGCTGGCCCGCGCCTCGGCGGACGCGGCGGACGCGCGGTACGAACGGCTGCGCGCCGCGCACGCCTCACCGCTCGCCGCGCTGCTCGCGCTGGCCGAGGAGGAGACCGCGCCCCTGGCCAGCCCCGAGAGCTTCGCCAACCACCTCGCCTTCCTCGGGATGGACCTCGCCGACCCGGAGCTGCACGCCCACGCCCTGACCGTGCACCGCGCCCAGGGGCGGGCCGTCGCCCGACTGCTGGAGGCGGCCTCGGCCCTCGGCGAACTCCGCCCCTCCGCCGACCCGGCACGCCTCGCCCGCTCGGTGCAGACGGTCGTCGCCGGAACGGGACTGACCTGGGCCCTGGACCGCGAGGGGACGCTGCCGGACCGGCTGCGCACCGAGCTCACCGACCTGCTCGCGCCCCACCTCGCCGCGGACCTCGCCCCGCACCCGCACGTCCCCGCCGGCACGGGCCCCACCGGCACCGGCACGATCCGGACCACGACCACGACGTCGGAGGAATCATGAGCACCGCCCCCAAGCCGCTGTCCGGCAAGGTCGCCCTGGTCGCGGGCGGCACCCGCGGCGGCGGCCGCGGCATCGCCGTCGAGCTGGGCGCCGCCGGCGCCACCGTGTACGTCACCGGCCGCAGCAGCCGGACGGCCGGCACCACCGGCCTGGACCGCCCGGAGACCGTCGAGGAGACCGCCGACCGGATCACCGCGGCCGGCGGGACGGCGATCCCGGCCCCCACCGACCACAGCGACCCGTCGGCCGTCCGGGCCCTGGTCGAGCGGATCTCCACCGAGCAGGACGGACGGCTGGACGTCCTGGTCAACTGCGTCTGGGGCGGCGATCCGCTCGTCGACTGGGAACACCCGCTCTGGGAGCAGGATCTGGACACCGGCCTGCGGCTGCTGCGCCAGGCCGTCGAGACCCACGTGATCACCAGCCGGTACGCCCTGCCGCTGCTGGTCGCCCGGCGCAGCGGCCTGGTCGTCGAGGTCACCGACGGCAACACCGCGCGCTACCGGGGCTCGTTCTTCTACGACCTCGCCAAGTCCGCGGTGATCCGGCTGGCCTTCGCCCAGGCCGCCGAGCTGCGGCCGCACGGCGTCGCCGCCGTCGCCCTGACCCCCGGCTTCCTGCGCTCCGAGGCCGTCCTGGACCACTTCGGCGTCACCGAGGAGACCTGGCGCGAAGCCGCCGCCCAGGACCCGGACTTCGCCTACTCGGAGAGCCCCGCCTACCTCGGCCGGGCGGTCGCCGCCCTCGCCGCCGACCCGGAGGTGATGGCGAAGAGCGGCCGGGCGCTGGCCACCTGGGGGCTCTACCAGGAGTACGGCTTCACCGACGCGGACGGCACCCGGCCCGACTTCGCGGCGCACTGGGCCGAGGCCCTGGTCGACACCTACGGCCCGCTGGGCGACCCGCTGTGACCGGGGACGGCCGGCGGGACGCGACGTCGGGCACCTGATGCCGGGGCGCGAGGGCGGGACGTGACGCCGGGGACGCGACGGGAACGGACTGCCGGGACGGACGCCCGGCGGGCGCTCAGCGGGCCTGCAGCTCCAGCCCCGGCGTGCCGCGCACGGCGTACGCCGGCAGCCGGAGGTCACCGAGGACGGCCCGGGGCAGGGTGAGGCCGAAGCGGCGCTCGACGGCGCCGAGGGCGCGCCGCCGGACGGCCTCGTGCGCTTCGCCCACCGGGCCCCGGTACGTCACCCCGTCGGCTTCGAGCACGCCCGCGGCGACCAGGTCGGGCAGCAGCAGATCGGGCTCCCGGCCCCAGCGCCAGCGTTCCTCCGCGAGGCCGAAGCCGCAGAGCACGGCGCCGTCGCGGGCGTAGTCGAGCAGCGCCGGCGGGTGCTCGGGCATCGGGCGGAAGTGGACCACCTCGGCGCCGTCGCAGGCTATCTCCGTCAGCCGCTCGCCGCCGGTGGAGTCGCCGTACTCGACCGCGAAGGACCAGCCGCCGGCCTCCCCGACCCGGATCACGCCGTCGCCGTCGTCGCTCGGGCGGTAGACCTCGATGTCGAGCTCCCACACCTCGGTGCCGCTGATCGGCCCGGTGGCGGCGGCCGGATCGGCACCCATCCGGCGGGCGAGCTCCTGCGGCGGGATGCCCCGGGCGAACACCACGCCGTCGAGGGACCCGCCGGCGTCGGCGAGCCATCTGATGCCGTCACCGCCCCCCACCCCGGCCCCGGCCCCGAGCCCGGCCCCGGCGGTACCGTTCGTCATGAACGCCCCCTCCCCTGGCGCCGATCCGCCGTGGACCGGGCTGCCGGTCGGCACCCTAACCGACCGCACTGACACCCGGCGGGCGTTCGGCGGACGGCCGGGGAGGGAACGGACCACCGACGGGCGGGAGAGCCGTCGGCCGGGAGGGCCCGCCCCCCGTGCGAGCCGACAGCCGACCCCGTCGGACCTCCCGTCGAGACCTCCCGTCCGGACCTCCCCGGCCGGCCCCCCACCCGGGCTTCCCCGGCCGCACCCCCCGGGCGGACCTCCCCCGTCAGACCTCCCGCCGCGCCGCCGGGCGACGCATCAGCACCGCGTACACGGCCGCCGCGACGACCATGCCGACCGGCAGGGCCAGGTCGACGCCGAACAGCGCCGCCACCGGCCCGGTGTAGAGGGTGTCGACGCACAGCGCGGCGCAGGCCACCCCGGCACCGAGGGCCAGCGCGCCGGCGGGGTTGACGCCCGCCCGGTACCAGA
This sequence comes from Kitasatospora sp. NPDC101176, assembly GCF_044768035.1. NCBI lineage: Bacteria > Bacillati > Actinomycetota > Actinomycetes > Kitasatosporales > Streptomycetaceae > Kitasatospora > Kitasatospora sp. NPDC101176. Next base: position 195,548 of record NZ_JBIWPA010000008.1, on the reverse strand, counting down.
AGGCGCTCCCCGGGGACTCGTCGCCGAGGGCGCGGCCGTCGTAGCGGTTGCGGCGCAGCAGGATGTCGACGGCGTAGACCGCGGTGCTGGGGCCGAGCAGGACGACGGTCAGCTGGAGCACGTTGCTGACGGTGTCGAGGAAGTTGGAGACCAGCAGCGCGTACAGGGTGAGGCTGACCGCGACGGCACCGTCGACGAGCACGCTGACGGTGCGCTTGATGCGGATGCCGACGGCCTGCAGCGCGAGGCCCGCGCTGTAGGCGGTGAGGGCGTTGACGGCGATGGTGCCGACGACGAGGGCGAGCAGGAAGACCGGGTTGAACCAGCTGGGCAGGATCTGCTGGAGCGCGGCCTGCGGGTCCGTCATGTCGACGACGGTGGCGGCGAGCACGCCCAGGCCGCCGACGAGGACGCTGGGCAGGAAGCCGCCGAGGGCGGTCCAGCCGAGGACGGCGCGCGGGGAGGTGGTGTGCGGCAGGTACCGGGAGAAGTCGGCGCTGGTGGTGTAGGACAGCGGGCCGGAGGCGATCAGGGTGACGCCGGCCAGGACGGCGGCCCACAGGTGGCTGCCGGAGAGCGGCTCGGCGGGCGCGTAGCCGTAGTCGGCGCGCCGCAGGACCACGTACCCGACGACCGCGAAGGCGGCGGCGAGGGCGAGGGTGATCGGCAGGTAGAGCCGGACGATCGCGGCGTGCCCGTAGACGCTGATGGCGAGGGTGACCACGACGATGGCGACCACGATGGCGACCTTGACCGGGGTGGTCGGGGTGAGTCCGGCCTGCTCCGCGAGGGAGAACGCGGCGACGGCGGCCGCGGCGAGGTTGAGCGCGAAGTAGCAGACGGAGATCATCCAGCCGGTGACCGCGTTGTTGACGCGGTTGCCGATGACGCCGTACATGGCGCGGGTGATCACCTCGCTGGGTGCGCCGGCGGCCGGTCCGGGGACGGCGAGCAGCCCGGTACCGAGCCAGAAGAGGTTGCCGACGACGACCACGGCGAAGGCCTGGAGGAGGTCGAGGCCGGCCAGGACGAGGGCGCCGCCGACCACCAGGTTGAGGTAGTTGACGTTGGCCGCGGCCCAGACGGAGAAGAGTTCGCGGGCGCGGCCGCGCCGTTCGTCCTCGGGGATGTGGTCGATGCCGTGGACCTCGACCCGACCGGCCTTCTCCGGCTGGAGCGGTGCGGCCGACCGGGTGTCGGAGTGGGGGTGGTCCGGGAGCGTGGACGCCATGTGGGGGCCTTCCGTGGGGGGTGTCGTGCCCACCTGCTTGCTTATTGGTCGCACACTCAATAGCATCCGGCACATGACGTCAAGCGTTCAGCGCAAACGGGTCCGCAAATCCCCCGACGACCGGCGGGCGGAGATCGTCGGGGCCGCCGCCACCGTCGCCCTCACCGAGGGCCTGGAGTGCATCACGCTGCGCCGGATCGCCGAGCAGCTCGACGTCCGCCCCGGGCTGATCAGCCACTACTTCCCCGCCGTCGAGGACCTCGTCGCCGAGGCCTTCGGCAGCGCCGCCACCGCCGAACTCGAGACCCTGCTGCCCGCCGACCCCCACGACGGGTCGCCGCTGCGCCACCTCGCCCGGTTCTTCGCCCACGCCACCGGGCCGGCCTACGACGACATGAGCCGGCTCTGGCTCAACGCCCGCCACCTCAGCCGCTACCGGCCCGTCCTGTCCGAGCGGGTCCTCGCCCAGGAGGCCCTCTGGCGCGGCCGGCTGAGCGGCGTCATCGAGACGGGCGTGCGGCAGGGCGAGTTCCGCACCGAGGACGCCGACGTGACGGCCCTCCAGATCCTGGTGGTGATCGACGGCCTGGCCGGGCACGCCAACACCGGGCTCGGCGGCCACCCGGCCGCCGTCATCGGCCTCGCGGCCAGCACCGCCGAGCGCGAACTCGGCCTGCCCCCGGGCATCCTCGCCGCCCCTCCCGCCGAGGCACCGGACGCCCCCGCCACCCCTCCGGACACCCCCGCCGCCCCTCCCGCCGAGGCGTAGAACCCGCCGGCGGGCCCGCACCGGATCCGCCGGACCCGCCCCGGGCCCCTTCTCCCCCACCCCGCAGCCCCGTTGGAGCCGCCGTGCGCACCTCCCTCGCCCTCCTCTCCGCCCGTCTGCTCGACCCCGCGACCGGCGGATTCCTCCCGCAGACCGCGCTGGCCGTCGCGGACGGCCGGATCACCGCCCTCGGCGACGACCGGGAGATCCGCGAACTCGCCGACGCCGCCACCACGGTGATCGACCTGAAGGGCGCCGTGGTCACCCCCGGCCTGGTCGACGGACACCTGCACCCCGTCACCGGTGCCGAACTCACCCACGGCCTCGACCTCTCCGGCTGCACCGACCTCTCCGACGTCCGCGCCGCCCTCGCCGCGGGGGTGCGCGCCCTCGCCCCCGGGGCCTGGCTGCACGCCTGGGGCCTGGACCCCAACGTCTTCGGCGACCGGCCGGTGGAGTCCGCGGCGCTCGCCCCCGTCCTCGACGGCGTCCCGGCCCTGCTCCAACTCTTCGACGCCCACTCCATGCTGGCCAGCCCGCGCGCCCTGGAACTCGCCGGCGTCGACGGCCCCCGCCGCTTCGACCAGGCCGCCGAGGTGGTCTGCGACCCGGCCGGCCGCCCCACCGGGCTCCTGCTGGAGGACGCCGCCTGCGAGCTCGTCGAGCGCGCCGCTCCGCAGCCCACCCGCGCGGAGCGCCGCGACCGCCTCGCCGCCGCGCTCTCCGCGATGGCCGCCGCCGGCCTCACCGGCGGCCACGCGATGGACGCCAACGGCGACAGCCTCGAGCTGTACGCCGAACTCGACGAGGCCGGCGACCTCCCGCTGCGGCTGCGGGTCGCGCCCTGGTGCCAGCCGGGCGTGGACCCGGACGGGCTGCGCGCGCTGATCGAGCAGCAGCGCCGGGGCGGCCGGCTCTGGCGGGTGGACGGCGTCAAGCTGTTCATGGACGGCACCATCGACAACGGCACGGCCTGGCTGGAACGCCCGGACTGCCACGGCGAGTCCACCCACGCGTTCTGGCCCGACCCGGCCGAGTACACCCGCGTCATCGCGGAACTGCACCGCGCGGGGGTGCCCACCGCGACCCACGCCATCGGCGACGCGGCCGTCCGTCACGCGCTGGACGCGATCGCCGGGGCCGCGGACGGAACGACGGGCGAGGCGGCCGGCGGGACGGCGGGCAGGGCGGCCGGGGCTCCCGGCGGCGACCGTGCCGTCCGGCACCGGATCGAGCACATCGAGACCGTCCCGGACGACACCGTCCGCCGGTTCGCCGAGCTGGGCGTGATCGCCTCCATGCAGCCCACCCACTGCTGCGACTTCACCCGGGCCGACCACACCGACAACTGGTCCCGCCGCCTCGGCGAGGAGCGCGCCGACCGCGCCTGGCGCTGCCGCGACCTCTGGGACGCGGGCGCCACCGTCGTCCTCGGTTCGGACTGGCCGATCGCCCCCTACCCGCCGCTCGGCGTCATGGCCGGCGCCCGTCACCGCCGGCCGAGCCGCGACCTCGCCCAGCCCCCGCACAACCCCGGCCAGGCGCTCACCGCGCTGGAGGCGCTGCGGGCGATGACCGTCAACGCCGCGCACGCCGCCGGCGAGGAGCAGCGGGCCGGCCGGATCGCCGTGGGCCGGCGCGCCGACCTCACCGTGCTGGCCGCCGACCCGCTGACCACCCCGGCCACCGCGTTGCCTGGGGTCCCCGTCCTGCTCACCCTCCTCGACGGCCGCCCCACCCACCGCGCCGACTCGCTCTGATCCCGGCGCCGCCGTCCGGCCCCCGGAGCCGGACGGCGGCGGTGTCGAACAGCAGTGACGAACCGCCGGTGATCTTGATCACAAAGCCGTTACCCGGCCGCCTCCCGGTCAATGGCCCGTACATGACCTTGATCAGCGACACCCTGCCGATCCCCGCCCCGACCACCCCGGCGGGACCCTCCACCCAGGCCGGGACGGACGGTCCGGCCGGCCCGTCCGTCCCGGATGCCGCGACCGCCCCCACCGTCACGACCACGACGACCGCCGACCTCACCCGTCTCCTCTTCGGCCCCGACCGCGACCGGGTGCACTCCCCCTGGCGCGCGCTGGCCACCGACCCGGCCATGCACCGCCGCACCGAGGCCGGCACCGAGGAGCAACTCGCCGCCTCCTACCGACGGTTGCACCGGATCAACGCCGGCACCGACGCCGCCGGACTGGCCACCGACCCGCGGCTGCTGACCGCCCTGCACGAGTGGACGGCCCCGCTCGACGGAGCACTCACCGTCCTGGCCGGCATCCACTACAACCTCTTCCTCGGCTCCCTCCTCGACCACGACCCGGCGCCGAAGCGCCCCCTCGACGAGTACCTCCGGATGGAGCGGATCGGCACCTTCCTCTGCACCGAGCTCGGCCACGGCAACGACGCCGCCGCGCTGGAGACCGTCGCCGACTACGACCCCACCGACCGCACCTTCACCCTCCACACCCCCGTCCCGGCGGCAGCGAAGTTCATGCCGAACACCGGCCCGGCCGGCGGCCCGAAGTCGGCCGTGGTCGCCGCACGGCTGCGGGTCGACGGCCGCGACCACGGGATCTTCCTGTTCCTCGTCCCGCTCACCGATCAGCGCGGCACCCTGCCCGGGGTGACGGTCCGCCCGCTGCCGCTGCGCCCGGGCAGCCCGGTCGACCACTGCCTGACCTCCTTCGACCGGGTCCGGCTCCCGTTCGAGGCCCTGCTCACCGGCGACCACGGGCGGCTCTCCGACGACGGCACGCTGACCAGCGCGCTCGGCAGCAAGCGGAAACGGTTCCTCACCGCGATCTCCCGGGTGGGCCTCGGAAAGCTGTGCATGAGCGCCAGCGCGGTCGGCGGTGCCCGGGCGGCCCTCGCCACCGCGATCCGCTACGCCCACCACCGCGAGGTCACCGGTGCACGACCGGATCGCCGGGTGCCCGTCTGGGCGCACCGCACCCACCACGGGCCCCTGCTGGAGGCGCTCGCCACCGGCTACGCGATGACCGCGCTGCACCGTGCCACCGTGGAGCACTGGGCCGGCGACCACGGCACCCGGCCCGTGACCGCCGACCGCGAGGCCGTCGACCGCGAGCCGGCCGACCCCGGGGCGGCCGGCGCTGGAAGGGTCGACCGTGCGCACGCCGAACGCCGCGTCGCCATCACCAAGGGCTGGATCACCTGGCAGGCCCGCGACCTGATCATCGAGTGCCGCGAGCGCTGCGGCGCCCAGGGGCTGCTCCCCGTCAACGGCCTGATCCCCCTCGCGGCGGACATCGAGGGCGCCATCACCGCCGAGGGCGACAACCTCGCCCTCTGGGCCAAGGCCGGCGCCGAACTGATCCTGGAGAGCGCGCCCGAACCGCCCGCCGCGGCCCCCGCGCACCCCGGCGACCTCCGCGACCCGGCCACCCGCCAGGCCCTGCTGCACGCCGTCGGCGGGCACCGGCTGGCCCGCGCCCGGGCCCGGCTCCGCGGGGCGCCCGCCGGCGACGGCCTCCGGCGGTGGAACGCGGCCGCGCCGGACGCCCTGGCGGCGGTGACCGCGCGGGCCGAGCACGACGCCGGCGCCGCCCTGCTGGCCTGGGCCGGGGCCGCACGGGACCCGCAGGCCCGCGCACTGCTCCTCGACCTGCACCGCCTGTTCACCCTGAGCCGGATCGAGGCCCACGGGACGCTGCTGCTGGCCACCGGCGAACTGGCCCCGGACCGGGCCGACGGACTGGCCGCTCTACGGGAGCGCTCCATCGACCGGCTGGCCGGGCACGCGCTCGTCCTGGTGGACGCCTTCGACCTGCCCGAGGCCTTCTTCGCCCACCGCCCCATCGCCACGCCGGCCTACCAGCAGGCGTTCACCACCCGGACGGCCTGAGCCCCCGGCCCGAGCCCACCGCGACGACCGGCCCGCCCACGACCGGGGCCGCACCGGGCGGTCCACACAGCAGCGCCTCCCGCCCGGCTTCCCGTCCCGACCCGGACGGGAGGCCGCGGGCGGGAGGCCGGGCGCCGATCCGCCGGGGGCTACCCGGGCAGGGCCCGGTACGCCGCGGAGGTCGTCTCCGGGAAGGCCCGGTCCAGCAGGGAGCGCAGGGCGCCCCGGTCCTCGGCGGTGAGCTCCTCGAGGGCGGTGAGGCCGGACATCAGGTCGGCGCGGATCAGCCGGACGGTCCGCTCTCCGTGCTCGGTCAGCGCGATGTTCTTGACCCGGCGGTCGGAGGGGTCGGGCTCCCGGAGCACCAGGTCGCGGGCCTCCAGGCGGTCGACGATCCCGGTGACGTTGGAGGCGTCGCAGGAGAGCAGTCCGGCGAGGCCGCGCATGGAGCGCGGGCGGGTCAGCAGGCTGAGCGTCTTGCCCTGCATCAGGGTCAGCCCGTGCCCGGCCGCGGCGGCGGCGAAGTGGCGGTAGTAGGCCGCGGCGACCCGGGCGAGCTGCTCGATCAGTTCGATCGGCGTGGCGGTCCGGTCCGGCCGGGGGTTCTCGTGCACGGTGTCGAGCATAGGCAGATTGCTTGACATCCTCAACCATCGAGGTCTACGGTCCAACAATGCTTGAGGTCATAAACCATCGACGACCTCAAGACACTCGGAAGGACCGCGAGCCCCCATGACCCACACCCCCGCCACCCCGGACACCGCCCCCGACGCCCCCGGCACCGCCGGCGTCCCCGCCACCGTCGCCCGGCTGCGCGCCACCTTCGACACCGGCCGGACCAAGCCGCTCGCCTGGCGACTGGCCCAGCTGGCGGCGCTGCGCGCGCTGCTCACCGAGCGGTCCGAGGAGCTCCTGCAGGCCCTGCACGCCGACCTCGGCAAGGGCACCGCCGAGGCCTACCGCACCGAGGTCGGCTTCACCCTGAACGAGCTCGACCACACCGTCGCCCACCTGGAGCAGTGGCTGCGGCCCAAGCCCGCCGAGGTGCCCGAGGTCTTCCGGCCCGCCGCGGCCCGCGTGGTGCGCGACCCGCTCGGCGTCGTGCTGATCATCGCGCCGTGGAACTACCCGCTGCAGCTGGCGCTGGCCCCGCTGGTGGGCGCGCTGGCCGCCGGGAACGCGGCCGTCGTCAAGCCCAGTGAGCTCGCCCCCGCGACCTCCGCCGCCATCGCCCGGCTGCTGCCGCGCTACCTCGACCCGGAGGCCGTCGCCGTCGTCGAGGGAGCCGTCCCGGAGACCACCGCCCTGCTGGAACAGCGCTTCGACCACATCTTCTACACCGGCAACGGCGCGGTCGGCCGGATCGTGATGACGGCCGCCGCCCGGCACCTGACCCCGGTCACCCTGGAACTCGGCGGCAAGAGCCCCGTCGTGGTCGAACCCGGCGTCGACCTGGCCGTCACCGCGCAGCGGATCGCCCGGGGCAAGTTCCTCAACGCCGGTCAGACCTGCGTCGCCCCCGACTACGTCCTCGCCGTCGGCGACACCGCGGCCGAGCTGGAGGCGCGCCTGGCCGAGGCCGTCCGCGAGCTGTTCGGCGAGGACCCGGCCGCCGACCCCGGCTACGGCCGCATCGTCAACGAGCGCCACTTCGACCGGCTCACCGCGCTGCTCGGCGACGGGCGGACCGTCACCGGCGGCACCCACGACCGCGCGAGCCGCTACCTCGCCCCGACCGTGCTCGCCGACGTCGACCCCGAGGCCCCGGCGATGCGGGCGGAGATCTTCGGCCCGATCCTGCCGATCGTCGCCGTGCCCGACCTCGACGCGGCCATCGCCTTCGTCAACGAGCGCGACAAGCCCCTCGCCCTCTACGCCTTCACCGCGTCGGAGCGCACCAAGGAGCGGCTCACCGAGGAGACCTCCTCCGGCGCGCTCACCTTCGGCCTGCCGGTCTCCCACCTCGCCATGCCGGAGCTGCCGTTCGGCGGGGTCGGCGAGAGCGGCATGGGCCGGTACCACGGCGAGTACTCGATCGACACCTTCAGCCACGCCAAGGCCGTCGTCGACAAGCCGCTGGACTGACCGTCCGACGGGCCGGCCCGTCGCCCCCGAGCCCGGCCGGCACCGGCCGGGACCCGCGGCCCGGCCGACGCCCGTCGGCACGCGTCCACCCCGAGCCCGTCCACCCCACACCCATCCACCCCCGTACCCGAGCGAGCACCCCATGACCACCATCGACCACGGCGCCGCCGTCGCCGCGGAGACCACCCGCCTCGTCGCCGTCCTCCGGGACGCCGACCCGGACACCCCGGTGCCCGGCTGCCCCGGCTGGACGCTGACCGACCTCGCCCGCCACACCGGCAGCGTGCAGCGCTGGTTCACCGTGCTGCTGCGCGGCCGGGTCCAGGAGCCGCCCCGCAGCCGCGAGGTCGACCTGCGGCTGCCCGAACGGCCGGACGGCTACCCGGCCTGGCTCGCCGAGGCCTCGGCCGAGGCCGCCGAGGCGTTCGCCGAACTCGACCTCGACGCGCCGATGTGGGCCTGGGGCGCCGACCAGCACGCCCGCTTCTGGGTGCGGCGGATGCTGTTCGAGACCCTCGTGCACCGCGCCGACGCCGAACTCGCGCTCGGCCGCACCCCCGACCTCGACCCGGTGCTCGCCGCCGACGGGGTGGACGAGTTCCTCACCAACCTGCCCTTCGCGGCCCTCTTCGCGCCGCGGACCGCCGAACTGCGCGGCTCCGACCGCACCCTGCGCTTCACCCGGACCGACGGCGAGGGCGACTGGCTGGTCCGCCTGCGACCGGACGGCTTCGGGCTCGACCCGGACGGCGCCGGAGTCACGGCCGACGCGACCGTCCGCGCCGGCGCGGCCGACCTCCTACTCCTCCTCTACGGCCGGCTCGACCGCACCTCCCCGCGGATCGGCGTCCGGGGGGACGACGCACTGCTCGCGCACTGGTTCACCCACTCCGCGTTCTGAGCCCCCGCGTTCCGCAGCTCAGCGCCCTGATCCCTGGAGCGGCCGGGCGGGCGTGACGCCCCCCGCCCGGCCCCCGCTCCACCGCCCACCCCTCACCCGCACGGGTGAGCGACCGTCAGTCGTCGCTGCTAGCGTGCCGTTCCGTCAGCAGACGATCGAGGAAGGACGGTAGCGGCTCGTGAACGTGGCGCGCCACCAGCTTGTGCAGGAGCGGATCACCGAGGCGGCGGAGGGCGTCAGCGGGCGGGTGCTCGACCACTGGTACACCCTCCGCTACGGCCGTCTCGCGATCGGGACGGTCCGGGAGATGGGCGAGGTGCTCCTCGACCACCTCGGCGCACTCAGCCTGGAGGAGGGCGCCCTCGGCGGCGCCCGCGCCGGTGCCGCCCTCGACACGGCGGCCGAGTGCTTCCACGGCGTGCTCAGCCTCGGCTGCTTCCCCCGGGGGGACTTCGAGGTGCCCTTCCCCCTCATCGACGAGACGCTCTCCAGCGAGGAGCTCCGCTTCGACACCATCGACTTCGCCCCCACCGCCGCCACCTGGGTCGACGCCTTCGCGCTGGTCGTGATCAGCGGCCAGATCGGGGAGCGGCGCCGGATGCTCGGCCCGCTGCTGAAGGACGACTACGCGCCCTCCGTCCGCAAGGGCCTGCCCTGGTCCGACATCCACTCGACCTCCGAACCGGCCGAGCTCGCCGAGATGGACGCGCTCTGCGACTACCTCGACGTGGTGGAGACGGCCGTCTCCCCCTGGGTCGCACCCGGCCCGCTGCCGCTGCGCAAGCCGGACGCCGCCGAACGGGGCGCCGCTGCCGCGGCCCTGGACGCCGCCGGCGCACTGACGCCCGACCAGCGCCTGCTGCGCGTCCTGCTCGACGACGACCAGCCCGCCTTCGAGCGCGCCCTGGTCGCACGCCTGGACCTGCACCGGGAGACGACACCCGAGACGGCCCCCGCCCGCAGCCTCCTCCCGGTCGGCCCGATCACCCTGGCGGCCCTGGCCGTCCAGGCCCACGGTTGGCAGCTCGGAGTCTCCTCCGGCTACCTCCCGGCGGCACTGATACGCCCCCAGGCGGCCCAGGAGCCCCAGCAGGCCTGAAGCATGACCGGTCCCGGGCCCGATCCTCGGTGGCAGCGGTGCGCGGCCGACGGCACGAGGGGCCGAAGCCGCGCGCCCGAAGGCGATGACGGGACGGTCGGCACGGTGGCGAATCAGCCGTGGACGGGGCCTCACCGGGGCCGCTTGGCGGCGAAGGCACCGGTGCCGCGGCGGGGCCGGTCGGGCTCGCTCAGGTGCCGGCGGCCGCGCGGACGTCGCGCCGGCGGTGACGCGCAAGGGCATCCGGGGCAGGGCGGCGATGAACTCGCCCAGGCGTCGGCTGGGCGGGGGGCGGGGCGCGGCGAGCAGTCCACCGGAGTGTCCACCGGGCAGTCCACCAGGCGAAACATCCCACCCTTTGACCGGCGGTGTGCCTACCATCCATCGGCCTGCTCCCCGGACGGATCGGCGGTCACCCCGTCCGCTACCCGGTCTCCTGGTGAGCCCCGGCGCCCCGGAACCGGCGCACGGGGCTCAGCGCCGGGAGCCGCCCACCGCCGACACCGGCACCTCCACCACCGGCGTGCCGGCACGGACGACGGGCGCGATCGCCCCGAGGACCGGATCGCAGAAGGCGCGGGCGTCGGCGGCCGCCGGGCCGACCGCCAGCAGGTCCCCGTGCTCGCCGATGAGCGGGGTGTGCTGGTAGGTGAGCGCATGGGAGCGGGCGAGGGCGCGGAACTCCTCGTTCGTCGCGGCGGCCGCCGGGGCCAGGTTGAGCCACCAGGCGCCGGACGCCACGGCGCCGAGCGCACCGGCACGGCGGTCCGTCAGCAGCGCTCGGAGGTCGTCGGGGTCCTCGACGCAGGTCAGCAGCGCTCGTGCCCCGGCCGCGGCCCCCGCGGGCGTCGGGTTCGCGCGGGGGCCGCGGCCGGGGCGGGCGGATCCGGCCGCGCCGGCTTCGGCGGTGCCCCAGGTGCGCACCACGTAGCCGGCCGCGGCGAGTCTGCCCGCGACCCGGACGGCGTTGGCGTTCGATCCGAGGACGGCGACGGCGATCACGTGTCTTCTCCCGTGGTGCGAGGCGGTGGTCCGGCGCTGCACCGCCCGGAGCGGCCGCGCGGCGGAGGTGTCGCCAGTGAACCGCGTCCGGGTAAACGAACGATCAACGCCGGGCCCGTCGCCACCGGCCGGGGCGCACCCGTGGCGCCGTCAGCCCCAGCCGGGAGCGGGCGGGAGCGGCCACCGCGGTGGCACCGGGAGCGGGCCGGTCGACTGGAGCCGCTCTGGCGGGACCCGGCCGGCGAGCCAGCCGAGCAGGGCGTGGCCCGGAGCGGACACGACGGTGCCGGCCTGCGGACCGGTCTGCGGACCGGCCTCCGGTTCGGGCTCCGGTTCGGGCTCCGCTTCGGCCGGGCGCCAGGTGCGGCCCAGATCGGTGGCGTGCATCCCGGCCAGCGGGAACCGGCGGGCGCCCAGCGCGGCCGAGGCCTCGTCGAGTTCCCGGCCGACGAAGTCGGCGGGCCACCGCGCGGCCGGGTGACCGACACCCAGGTCGACGAGGTGGACCTCCAGCTCCCGCTGCGCCCGGCACAGGACGTACCACGCCGGGTGCCGCCACCCCGCGAGGGCGGTGACCAGCACCGGCCACCGCTCGGCGGGCCCGGCCGTCGCCTCCTCGACCAGACGGTCCAGGCTCTCCCGCAGGTCCGCGCCGAGGGCGGCCGCGTCCCGCCCCGCGCCCTCGCGCAGCAACCGGTCGAGGGTGGGGGCGTCCGCCCGGGGCCCGGGTTCGGTACCGGTGCGGGCCAGCTCCAGCAGCCAGTGGTAGACGTCGGCGCTGCGGGCCACGTGCGTGACCAGGTGGGCCCGGCTCCAGCCCGGGAGCCGGGAGGGCCCGCGGGCCTGCGCGTCCGACAAGTGCCCGACCGCGGCACCGAACCGTGCCGCCGAGGCGCGCACACCGTCGAGCAGCGCGGACACCTCACCGGGCGGCGCCGACGCCTCGCCCGGTGGCACGGGACTCGTCATCCTTCCGCGCGGCCGGCCCGGTCGCCCTGCTCGGCCAGCGCCTTGATCCCCTCCAGAGTGGCCGTCATGCCCTTGCGCAGGTCCGCCAGGCGGTACTCGACGATCTGCTCCTCGCGGTCCGGCCACCGGTCGATGACCAGGCTGACCCCGCTGCGCCCGGGGCCGATGACGACGGACTGGCGCAGCCGGGTGCCGCCCTCCTCGGGGGCGAGGTCGAAGCGCCAGGTGGCCAGCGCGACCGCCGGGTCGAGCCCCTGATCGTCCGACAGGGCGGATGACGTCGGTACCGGCGCGCCGTAGCGGCCGTCCGGGTCGACGACGGCCCACGCGAAGGACCGGTATTCGGCCAGCTCGATCACCTGGCTGACGGTCCGCCAGTCCCCCATGTCGTCGCGGTGGTTGTGGCCCTCGAACCGGGCGCCGGGCGCCGCCCCGTCCGCGCCGTCGAGCCAGCCCACGCGCTGGAGCTCGGGGCTCAGGCGGGCGGGCAGGCCGATGTCGGTGACCAGCCGCCACACCTGCTCCACCGTGGCGTCGACGTGCACCTCGCAGTGCGTCCCCGGACCGTCGGCGTAGCGCACGTCCGTCCCCCTTCGTTCGTTCCGATCGCGGTCGTCCTCATCCTGCACCAGCTGTGCGGGTCGGCACCCGCCGCGTCCCCGCCTGTGCGTCCGGTGCGCGCGAGGACAGCGGGCGGGTTGCCGCCCTGGGCCCACGACGATGATCGATCCTGCCGAACACCCAAGTCAATCCACCGATTTACTGGGAAACCCCCAAGCACTACCTTGGGTCGTCGTGACTCTTGACGACCTCCGCGTCTTCGCCGCGGTCTGCCGGGCCGGCTCGCTGAGCGCCGTCGCCCGCGAGCTGTCCTGCACCCAGTCGGCCGTCAGCCAGCACGTGAAACGGCTCGAACGGGAGCTGGGCCTGACCCTGGTGGAGCGCCGTCCGCGCGGGGTGGTGCCCACCAAGGCCGGCCGCCTCCTGCAGACGGCCGTCGCCACCGGTCTGGGCAGCATCGACCACGCGCTGCGCAGCATCGGCGAACTCGCCCGCGGTGAGGGCGGATCGGTGCGGATCACCACCGGAGCCACCAGCATCCGGCACTTCATGTCCGCCGCCGTGGTCGACTACCGCCGGCGCTTCCCGCAGGTCAGCCTGGAGTTCCAGACCGAGGTCTCCAGCCGGAGCTGCTTCGAGGCGCTCACCGCAGGCCGGGTCGACCTGGCCTGGGTCACGCTCGGTACCCCGGTGCACGGGATCGAGCAGCGGCCGGTGGTCGAGCTGCCCTGGGTGCTGGCCGTCGCCGCCGGGGACCCACTGGCCGCCCGGGACGCCATCGAGCCCGCCGACCTGCAGGACGCCCGGCTGATCGGGCTGCCGCAGAACTCGGTGTCGCGCTCCCAACTCGACTCCTGGCTGGGGCGGTCCGGCATCCGGCCGGTCTTCGACACCAGCGTCGCGGACTGGGACACCGCGATCCTGCTGGCCGAGCTGGGTCTGGGCCACGCCGTCGTCCCGGCCCTGCCGCAGTGGCAGGGCCCCGGCCACCCCGGCCTGCGGCTGCTGCCGCTGCCCGCGCTCCCCGTCCTCGCGGCCGGCTGGGCCGTCCGCCGCGGGGACCCGCTCTCCCCACTGGCCCGCGCCTTCGCCGACACCGTCGCCGACCACTGCGGTCACCCGGACCCGACGCCGCGGGCTCGACACCGGTAGCCGAACCCCGGCGCGACCGCCCGAGCCCCGTCGGGGTTCGGGACGGACCTGTCCTGGAGGCCCGCATCGCGGACCTGGACGGCTGGAAGCGCGTGACCGGCGCCGTCGACAGGTAGTCGCCGTCCTGCCGGGGCCGGCGGCGCCGGCCGCCGAGGCGCCCTCGGCGGCGTGCCGCGGCCCGGCGGGTGCGGCGAGCACGCCCACACGTCTGGACGACTGCCCCGCCCCACAGCGCCGCACCGCCGCTACCCGGCGGCCCCGGCCCCCGCCGCCCGGGTGAAGCGTGCCCCCCACTCCTCGACGAGGACGCGCAGTTCGGCCGGGGCCGTCACCCGGAACTCGGCGCCGAGCGAGCCGAGCGCCATCGCGGGCCAGTCCAGCGAGTCCGCCGTCATCAGCAGCCGGCAGTGCCCGGAGTCGACCTCCTCGACGGTGCCCCAGCGGCCGACGTGGGCGCGGACGGTCTCGGCGGGGGCGGCCACCAGGGCCTCGACCCGGTGCGGGCGGGGCACGCCGCCGAGCCCGGCCCGGACGAACGCGGCGGCGTCCTCGGCGGGGAGTTCGCGGGGGCCGAACCGGGTGCCGCTGCCCTGCGGGGAGCTGAGCCGGTCGAGCCGGAAGGTCCGCCAGTCCTGCCGGTCGAGGTCGTAGGCGACGAGGTACCAGCGGCGGTGGAGGCAGACCAGCCGGTGCGGCTCGACGTGCCGTCGGGAGCCCCGGCCGTCGGCGGCGGAGTAGGAGAAGCGGAGCCGCTCGGTGTCCCGGCAGGCGAGCGCCACCGCGGTGAGCCGGTCCGGGTCGACCCCGGGGCCGGCCGGGGTGCCGCCGCCGATGGGCACGGTGACCGCGCGCAGCGCCTCGACCCGGCGCCGCAGCCGGGCCGGCATCACCTGCGCGACCTTCGCGAGCACCCGGACGGAGGCCTCGGCGATGCCCTCCACCGGGCTCTCGGCCGCGGCCTGCAGGCCCACGGCGAGCGCCACCGCCTCCTCGTCGTCGATCACCAGCGGGGGCAGGGCGGCGCCCGCGGCGAGCTGGTAGCCGCCGTCGACGCCGCGCTGCGCCTCGACGGGGTAGCCGAGTTCGCGCAGCCGGTCGACGTCCCGGCGCAGCGTGCGGATCGAGACGCCGAGCCGGTCGGCCAGTTCCCCGCCCGGCCAGTAGCGGTGGGTCTGGAGCAGCGAGAGCAGTCGCAGCGTTCGGGTGCTGGTGTTCGCCATGTCAGCGATTCTCGCGCAATTCAGGCCAGGAACTGACCGCAATGGCCCGTAGCGTAGGCCTTGTCCGAGAGAGCAGGAACCGAGCACGACCCGAACGGAAGGCCACACCATGACCGCGACCCCGAGCAGCAGCACCGCCACCGCCACCGGCGAGCGCGCCGACCTGCTGACGGCCCTGGCCAAGCAGCGGCACTTCCTCCGCTTCACCACCCGCGACCTCACCGACGAGCAGGCCGGTCTGCGGACGACGGCCAGCGAGCTGTGCCTGGGCGGCCTGATCAAGCACGTGGCCGCCGTCGAGCGGGTCTGGGCCGACTTCATCGTCGGGGGCCCGTCGGCGATGCCCGACTTCACCGCCTTCACCGAGGAGGACTTCGCCCGCCGGGCCGACGAGTTCCGGATGCTGCCGGGCGAGACGCTGGCCGGCGTGCTCGCCGAGTACGAGGAGGTGGCCCGCCGCACGGACGACCTGGTCGTGGAGCTGCCCGACCTGGGCGCCACCCAGCCGCTGCCGAAGGCGCCCTGGTTCGAGGCCGACGCTGAGTGGTCGGCCCGCCGCGTCCTGATGCACGTCGTCGCCGAGACCGCCCAGCACGCGGGCCACGCCGACATCATCCGGGAGTCCCTGGACGGCGCGAAGAGCATGGGCTGAGCGGGTTCCGGCGGCTCGGCGACCAGGGGCCGAGCCGCCGGAGAACCGGGGGGAGGCGGACGGGCCGGGGAGGGAGGGGGCGGACGGGCCGGCCGTCAGCCGCCGACGCCGAGTTGGCGCAGGAGCGTCTGGTTGTCCTCGACGTGCCAGTCCTCGGTGATCCGGTCGCCCCCGGCGTGCTGGATGTCGATCGCGTTGAACTCGACCCGCTGGCCCCGCCCCCGGACGCCCTCGAAGGTGCCGGTGAAGTGGCCCCGGAAGACCAGCCGGGCGGTGATCCGGTCCCCCGTCACCAGGACGTCGGAGAGCTCGCAGGTGAGGTCGGGCACCGCCGCCCGGAAGGCCGCCGAGGCGGCGGCGGGTCCGGCGGGCCCCTGCGGGCGGCCGTCCGGCAGGGTGTTGTCCCGGAACGACGGGCTGATCGCGGCGTCCAGGTACTGCTGCCGCCCGGTGTTCCAGAACGTGTAGAGCTGCTGGGCCAGGTGGACCAGCCGGGTGGCCCGGCGTTCGCCGATCGAGCGGTCGACGGTGAGCGTGCCGGGCCGGACGAGGTCGGGCGAGCGGTCGACCAGGCGCTGCGGCCAGGCCCGCGGGGTGTCCCGGTGCCCACCGCCGCGGGACTGCGCGGCCGCGGTGGTGCCGCCCACCAGGCAGGCCGCCACCGCGAGGGCCACGGTGCCGCGGGCCAGACGGCCCCGGAGCAGGTCGCGGGGCGGAGTCCGGTGCGGGCCCCGCTGCAGGATCCGGCGCCGGCCCTGGCCACTGCCACGCCCTGGTGCCCGCTGCGGAATCGCCGCCGGGAGCCCGGCGGCCGTCGGAATCGTGTGCGTCATCGGAGGTCCTCCCGTCAGGCCAGCCGGCCGCCGCCGTCGACGTGCAGCACCGTGCCCGTGACGTACGGGTTGTCGACTGCGTAGAGGACGGCCTTGACCAGGTCGTCGGGGGTGCCGACGCGGCGGGCCGGGTTGCGCTCGGCGACGCCGCGCAGGAACGCGGCCTTGCCGGAGCCAAGCCCGTCCCAGGAGCCGGTGTCGACGATGCCGGGCGAGACGGCATTGACCCGGACCGGGGCGATCTCGACCGCGAGCGCCTGGACGAGGAAGGCCAGCGCGCCGTTGGCGGTGGCCATCACCGTCCGCTCCGGCGCCGGGCGCCAGGCGGCCACGCCGGAGAAGAAGGTGAACGAGCCGTCGTCGGCGGCCTGCGGCGCCAGGTGCTTGGCGAGCAGCAGCGGGCCGATCACCTTGGCCGCGAACGCCCGCTGCACGTCGGCGAGTTCGAGGTCCTTCAGAGGGCCGTTGGCGGGCATCGCGGCGGTCGAGACCAGGTGGTCGAAGCCGCCGGCCCGCCGGGCGAGGGCGGCGATTGAGGCCTCGTCCGCGAGGTCGAGCGGCACCACCTCGGACGGCCCGGACAGCTCACCGGCCGTCCACTCCAGCTTGCGGGGGTCGGGCCCGGCCAGCACCAGCTCGGCGCCGGCCGCCGAGGCGGTCACGGCGAGCAGGCGGCCGGTGCGCGAACCCGCGCCCACCACGATCAGGCGCTTCCCTTCGAGGGCGGCGACCGCGGGCCGCGGGGTCGGGGCCTGCGCGGACGTCGGGGCCTGCGCGGACGTCGGGGCCTGCGGGGACGTCGAGGACACGGGGTACTCCTTCAGGGGTCTTCGGGTACGGGCGCGGGAACGGGGACGGAAGGTCCCCGGGCCGGGCGTCTCGCCCGGCGGCCACCCCTTGACCCTCCCCCGACCAGCACTCATGCGTCCAAGGCATGCCGTCGATGCCATCGATAAAATCCGCTCATGACAACGCTGCGGCAGCTCGAGTACCTGGTCACCGTCGTCGACACCGGCTCCTTCACGCGCGCCGCCGAACAGCTGCACGTGACCCAGCCGGCGCTGTCCCACCAGGTGCGCGCGCTGGAGAAGGCCGTCGGCGGTCCGCTACTCGAACGGCTCCCCCGCGCGGTGCGCCTCACCCCGCTGGGCCGGGCCGTCCTCCCGCACGCCCGCGCGGCGCTCGCCGAGACCGGCCGGCTGCACGCGGCCGCGCGCCGCGCCGGCGGGCTGGACGAGGGCGAACTGGAGGTCGCCACCGTCCACTCGGTCAGCCTCGGCATCCTGCCGCCCGTCCTGCGGATCTGGCGGGCGAGGCACCCCGGCGTGCGGATCCGGCTGCGCGAGTACCCGCACGCCGACCGGCTCCAGGAGGCGATGGCGGCGGGCCGGGCCGACCTGGCCGTCGGGCCGGTACCGGCGGGGTGGGAGGGCCCGATCCGCGAGCTCGGCGTGGAGGAGTTCGTCCTGGTGCTCCCCTCCGACGACCCGCTCGCCGGGCGCCCGGAACAGCCGCTACCGCTCGGCGCACTGGCCGACCGCGCCTGGGTGCACTACGCCCCCGGCCACGGTCTGGCCGATCTGCTCGACCAGGTCTGCGCCCGCGCCGGTTTCACCCCGCGGGCCGCCGTGCGCACCGAACAGACCTCCGCCGCGCCGCTGTTGGCAGCGGCGGGCCTCGGGCCGGCCCTGGTGCCGGCCAACCTCGTCCCGGACCGCTTCGACGCCGCCGTGCTGCTGCCCGACCCCCTGGTGCACCGCACCCTCGCGGCCTACACCCGCACCCGCCCCGACCCGGCCACCACCGCCTTCGCCGACTTGCTCGCCCGCCAGGCCTGCGTCACCCCCGAACGCTTCCGGCCGTCCTGACACCGGCCGGTCCCACCGGGACACCGAGCCCCGCCACCGATCCGCCCCGCCCACCCCCGACCCGATCCGACCGAACCCGACCAGACCTGTCCGAATCCGACTGAACCAATCGCCCCCGTCCGCGCGTTCCTCCCGGTATGAGGAGGTTCATGAAGAGGCTCGGCGCACCCCGGTCCCGGCGGATCCGCTACGGCGCACCCGCCCTGGTCGTGGTCACGGCGGTGACCGCCGGTCTGCTGTGGTGGCACCCGTGGGCGCAGGACACCCGGCAGAAGCCGATGCGGTTCACGACGGCCACCGGCGGCACGGCCCGCATCGGCACGGGCGAGCACCTGTACCGCTACAAGGTCCGCGCGGAGGACAGCCTCCCGGAGAAGCCCGGGCAGTTCGCCGCCGAGGTGGACGCCGTCCTCGGGGACGTCCGGCGCGGCTGGGCGGCCGGCGGCGAGGCCTCGTTCCAGCGGGTGGCCGCGGACCCGGTGGACTTCACCGTCTACCTGGCCACCCCGGCGACCACCGACCGGATCTGCGGCCAGTACGGCCTGGACACCGGTGGCACGGTGAACTGCGGGGTGGGGCACCAGGTCGTCATCAACGTCAAGCGCTGGCGGGAGCTGTCGGAGTTCTACGTCGGCAAGCCCGCGCTCTACCACGCGCTCGCCGTCAACCACGAGGTCGGCCACGTCATCGGGTACGGGCACGTCGACTGCCCCGGCGAGGGCCAGCCGGCGCCGGTGATGATGCAGCAGATCAAGGGCCTGCACGGCTGTGTGCCCAACGGCTGGCCGTACTCCGACACCGGCACCCTGCTCTCCGGGCCGGCCCTCCCGGCCCCGAGCGCCGCGCCCTGACGGCCACGCGCCGACGGCCACGCTCCCCGACGGAACGGATCACAGGACGACCACAGGGCGGCCGGCCACGCCCCGGCGGCCGGCCCGTCGTGCCGAAACCCGCATAATTCTGGTCGTACCTGTGATCGCGCCCGTGGAGGAACAGCGTTGAGCGGCATGCCCGAGGGAGAGAGCCTGGACTACCCGCTGCTGCTGGAGGCAGCCTCCGCGGCCGCGCACGCCACGGCCGGGCAGGGCCGCGTCGCCGACTACATCCCGGCTCTCGCCACCGTGGAGCCGGACGCCTTCGGCATGGCGGTGGCGACCGTCGACGGCGAGCTGTACGGGACCGGGGACTGGGAGCGGCCGTTCTCGGTCCAGAGCGTGTCCAAGCTGTTCACCCTCGCGCTGGCCATGGCGCACGGCGGCGACACCGTCTGGACCGGCGTGGGCCGCGAACCCTCCGGCAACCCGTTCAACTCCCTGGTGCAGCTGGAGACCGAGCACGGCATCCCGCGCAACCCGTTCATCAACGCGGGGGCCCTGGTCGTCACCGACCGTCTGCAGAGCATGACGGGCGACGCCGCCGGGGCCGTCCGCGACTTCCTGCGCCGGGAGTCCGGCAACCCGCTGATCGACACCGACCCGGTGGTGGCGGCCTCCGAGGCCGAGCACGGCCACCGCAACGCCGCGCTGGCCCACTTCATCGCCAGCCACGGCAACCTGGAGAACCCGGTCGAGACCGTCCTCGACCACTACTACGCGCACTGCGCGGTCACCGCCAGCTGCCGCGACCTGGTCCTCGCCGGCTCCTTCCTGGCCCGCTACGGGGTGCGCGCCGACGGCACCCGGCTGATGTCGCGCAGCGAGGCCAAGCGGGTCAACGCCGTGCTGCTGACCTGCGGCACCTACGACGCGGCGGGCGAGTTCGCCTTCCGGGTCGGCCTGCCCGGCAAGAGCGGCGTGGGCGGCGGCGTGCTCGCGATACTCCCTGGGCGGGCCGCGGTCTGCGCGTGGGGCCCTCGGCTGGACCAGGCCGGCAACTCGGTGGCTGCGGTCACCGCCCTCGACACCCTGACCACCCTCTCCGGCTGCTCGGTGTTCTGACCCACGGCAGGCCCCTGCCGACCCGGGACCCAACGGAGGCCGGACACTCCGCCGGCCGACCACCACCGCAACTTCTCACGCCCGTCGGCCGGTTGACCACCGGCCGACGGGCAGTCCGTGGCATGCTCCAGGCGGGGGCCCAATCGTCGTCACGAGGAGTCCGAGAGGAATTGGGGGGAACCGTCCGATGCGTACCGCGTTAGCAGCCCTGCTGGGTCTGGCCGGAGCGGCGGGGCTGGTGCTCAGCTCTTTCCAGCCCTGGTACGGGAAGAGCGATCCGAGGTCGGTGCCGGTGGCCGACCTGTTCCGGGGGATGTCCCCCACGCGCACCACCTCGACCGCGATGTCGATGTTCCTGCTCCTGGCCCTCGCCGCCGGGATCGCGGTGGTCGCCCTGCTGGTGCGGTCCCGGCCCGGGCTGCTGCTGGCCTGCGTGGTCGGGGTGGTCACCGGCGTGCTGTGGGTGTACCAGAAGGGCCGCGAGCTGTCGCCGGTCTCGCTGGACGTCACCGACCTGGACAACGGCTTCTGGAACGCCTGCGGAGGCGCCCTGGCGATTCTGCTCGCGGTGGCCCTGCTGCCGCCCAAGCGGGTCTGAGGGCGGGCGCCGGGCCGCGCCCGGCCCGTAGCCCCCGGGGCCCGGCCGTCGCGCGGACGGCCGGGCCCCGGGAGCGCCGCGGAGGCATCGGGGCGGACGGGCCCGGCAGGACCGGCCCGGCCGACCCGGGCCGGAACGACTACTCGACGGTCACGCTCTTCGCCAGGTTGCGCGGCTTGTCGACGTCGCGGCCCAGCGCCACCGCGGCGTGGTAGGCGAGCAGCTGGAGCGGGATGTTGAGGAGCAGCGGGTCGAGTTCGGGCTCGCTCTTGGGGACCAGGATGCAGTGGTCGGCGAGCTTCTCCTCGGGCCTGCGGTGGGCGACGGCGATGACCCGGCCGGAGCGGGCCTTGATCTCGCCGAGGGTGGTGAGGTTCTTGTCGAGCAGCTCGTCGTCCGGGACGAGGGCGACGGTGGGCAGCTCGGGGCTGATCAGCGCCAGCGGACCGTGCTTCAGCTCGCTCGCCGGGTACGCCTCGGCGTGCACGTAGGAGATCTCCTTGAGCTTCTGCGCGCCCTCCCGGGCGACCGGGTAGCCGCGGACGCGCCCGATGAACATCATGCCGGTGGACCCGGCGTACTCGGCGGCGAGCTCGGCGATCTTCCCGCTCTGGTCGAGCACCTCGCGGATCTGGTCGGGCAGCGCGTTCAGGGCGGAGACGATCCGCCGGCCGTCGGCGGGCGAGAGGTCGTGGATGCGTCCGAAGTGCAGCGCGAGCAGCGCGAAGGCGACCACGGTGGACGTGAAGGCCTTGGTGGAGGCGACCGAGATCTCCGGCCCGGCGTGCAGGTAGATGCCGCCGTCGCACTCGCGGGCGATGGCGCTGCCCACGGTGTTGACGACGCCGAGGACCCGGCCGCCCTTGCGCTTGACCTCCTGGACGGCGGCCAGCGTGTCGTAGGTCTCCCCGGACTGGCTGACCGCGATGTAGAGGGTGTCCGCCTCGATCACCGGGTTGCGGTAGCGGAACTCGGAGGCGGGCTCGCTGTGCGCGGGGATCCGGGCGAGCTCCTCGATCAGCTGGGCGCCCATCTCGCCGGCGTAGTAGGCGGATCCGCAGCCGAGGATCTTGACCCGGCGGATCTCGCGCAGCTCGCGGGCGTCCAGGTTGAGGCCGCCCAGGTGGGCGGTGGCGAAGCGCTCGTCGAGGCGGCCGCTGAGGGTGCGCTCGACGGAGCCGGGCTGCTCGTGGATCTCCTTGAGCAGGAAGTGCTCGTACCCGCCGGTGTCGTAGGAGTCGATCTCCCAGTCCACGGTGGAGGGCTGGCGGTGCGTGGTGCGGGCGTCGGAGGTGAAGGTGCGGAAGCCGTCGGCGCGGACGGTGGCCAGCTCGCCGTCCTCCAGGTGGACGACCTGGCGGGTGTAGCGGACGAGCGCGGAGACGTCGGAGGCGGCGAACATCTCCTTCTCGCCGATGCCCAGCACGATCGGGCTGCCGTTGCGGGCGACCACGATCCGGTCCGGCTGCTCGGCGTCGAGGACGGCGATGCCGTAGGTGCCGACCACCCGGCCGAGGGCGGCGCGGACGGCGTCCTCCAGCTCGACGCCCTCGGTGACGTGCGCGGCGATCAGGTGCGAGAGCACCTCGGTGTCGGTCTCGGAGCGGAAGACCGCGCCGTCCGCGGCGAGCTTGGCGCGCAGCTCGTCGGCGTTCTCGATGATGCCGTTGTGGACGACGGCGATCCGCTCGGCGTTGTCCAGGTGGGGGTGGGCGTTGGCGTCGCTCGGCACGCCGTGGGTGGCCCAGCGGGTGTGGCCGATTCCGGTGCCGCCCTTGAACCGGGCGGGGACGGCGGCGGCGAGGTCGGCGACCCGGCCCTTGACCTTGCGGACCTTCAGGCCGCCGGTGCGCCCGGTGACGGCGACGCCGGCCGAGTCGTAGCCGCGGTACTCCAGGCGGGCCAGGCCCTCCAGCAGGAAGGGGGTCGCGTCCTTGGGGCCGATGTAGGCCACGATTCCGCACATGCGTGGGCTCCTCTTCTGAAGGCGGGAAGGCACTTGGCGATACAGCAATACGGCGATACGTCGATACGGCGGTGGAGCGGTAGGCGGTGAAGCAGCGGGGCGGCGCGGCCGGGGCGGCGCGGCGCCCGCTCGGCGACGGCGCTCAGCCGTAGACGATCCGGCGCAGCTGGCGGGCCGAGAGCTCCGGTGCCGCGACGCGGCGGGCGGGCAGCTCCTCGGCGAGCCGGGCGAAGATCCGTTCGTTGGTCAGTCCGCGTGCCTGGAGCTCGCCGTGGCGGCGGCGGACGTACTCCTCGGTGGTCTCGGAGAAGTAGGCCAGCACCTCGGCCACGATCCGCGCCGCCTCCCGGGGCCCGAGCGGGCTGGTCCGGGTGAGGTGGGCGAGGAGGTCCTCGTGAGGGTGGGGTGAGCTCGACACGAGTGAGGAGCCTAGGCCGCGCCGGTCGGGGAGGACAAAGATCCTGCCCGAATTCGGGCAGACATTACGACTTTCAGCTCAAGAGATCAGCCGATCGGCCCCCAGCGGGCACCCTCGCCCCTCCCCTCTCCTCCCTGCCGCACCTTTCCGTCGCACTCTTGTAGCCGTACCCGGCCGTCACGTAGCGTGACACCCTGCGTACGCAGCGGAAGACCGGAGGCTTGCTGATGTGCGGGATCACCGGATGGGTCGCGTTCGACCGCGACCTCACCGCCGAACGGGACGTCCTCGACGCGATGACGGCCACCCAGCTCTGCCGCGGCCCGGACGCCGGCGCCGTCCGCCTCGAACGGCACGCCGCGCTCGGCCACCGCCGCCTCGCGGTCATCGACCCCGGGGGCGGCACCCAGCCGATGGCCGTCGAACGGGACGGCCGGCTGCTGGCCGCACTCACCTACAACGGCGAGGTCTACAACCACCGCGAGCTGCGCGCGGAACTGGCGGCGGCCGGGCACCGCTTCCGCACCCGCAGCGACACCGAGGTGGTGCTGCACGCCTACCTCGAGTGGGGCGAGGGCCTGGCCGAGCGGCTGAACGGCATGTTCGCCCTCGCCGTCTGGGACGCCCGCACCGAGGAGCTGCTGCTGGTCCGCGACCGGATGGGCGTCAAGCCGCTGCACTACCACGCCACCGCCGACGGCGTGGTCTTCGGCTCCGAGGTCAAGGCCCTGCTCGCCCACCCCGCCGTCCGCCCGGTCGTCGACCTGGACGGGCTGCGCGAACTCCTCGCCCTCACCCGCACCCCCGGTCTCACCCCCTACCGGGGGATCGCCGAGGTCCCGCCCGGCCACCTGCTGCGGGTGGGCCGCGCGGGCGTCACGACCCGCCGCTACTGGGCGCTCGAGGCACGCGAGCACGCCCACGGCCTGGAAGCCACCGTCACCACCGTCCGGGCCCTGCTGGAGGACGTCGTCCACCGTCAGCTCGACTCCGACGTCCCGCTCTGCTCCCTCCTCTCCGGCGGCCTGGACTCCAGCGCCGTCACCGCGCTCGCCGCCCGGGAGCTGCGGGCCGCGGGCGCCGGCCCGCTGCGCTCCTTCTCGGTCGACTTCGCCGGACAGGGCGCGGACTTCCACCCCGACGAGACCCGCACGACGCCGGACGGCCCCTACGCCCGGCTGCTCGCCCGGCACGTCGGCGCCGACCACCGGGTGATCGAGCTGGCGCCCGCCGAGCTCACCGACCTCGCCCAGCGCTCCGCCGTGCTGCGCGCCCGCGACCTGCCCGGCGGCGTCGGGGACATGGACGTCTCGCTGCTGCTGCTGTTCCGCGGCGTGCGCCGGCACTCGACCGTCGCGCTGTCCGGCGAGTCCGCGGACGAGCTGTTCGGCGGCTACCGCTGGTTCCACGACCCGCGGGCGATCGCCGCCGAGGACTTCCCCTGGGCCTCCGCGGTCAACGCCATCGGCGGCCCGGGCGCTGGCCCCCGCGAGCAGCTGCTCGACGCCGACCTGCTCCGCAAGCTCGACCTGCCGGGCTACCGCCGCGCCCGCTACCGCGAGGCGATCGCCGAGGTGCCCCACCTGCCGGCGGCCGACCCGCGGGAACGCCGGATGCGGGAGATCTCGTACCTCAACCTCACCCGCTTCCTCCGCATCCTGCTGGACCGCAAGGACCGGATGAGCATGGCCAACGGACTGGAGGTGCGGGTCCCGTTCTGCGACCACCGGCTGGTCCAGTACGTCTTCAACACGCCGTGGGCGATGAAGCACTTCGACGGCCGGGAGAAGAGCCTGCTGCGCGCCGCCGTCCGGGACCTGCTGCCGCCCGAGATCGCCGACCGGGCCAAGAGCCCCTACCCCGTCACCACCGACCCGCACTACCCGGCGCTGCTGCGCTCCGAGCTGGCCCGGCTCGCCGCCGCGCGCACCTCCCCCGTGCTCGGCCTGCTGGACCGCAGGCGGCTGGCGGACGCGTTCGCCCCGGACACCGACCCGCAGTCCGTCCGGCTCGCCGTCGACCTGGCGCTCGACCTGGACGCCTGGCTGACGCAGTACCGGGTGACGCTGGACCTCTGAGGCCCGTCCGCCCGCCGGGGCCGCCCCCGCGCACGGGCCGGCGGCGCCGGCGGCCCAGCGGCTGCACCGTCCGGGTGATCATCGGGAACCATCCCGCCGCACCCGGGCGTCGGACCGTGCGATAGCGTCGCCGACACCTCCCGAATGGCGGGCGAAAACGCGGATTCCCGCCACCGTGCCGTCAGGATGGGAGCGAACCGTCCACCTCGATCCGCCGGGGGATCCCGTCATGCAGCCGCGAGTATTCGCGATTCTCACCGCCCTGCTCCTGGGCGTCCTGGGCCTCGGGTCGGTGGCCGTCACCGACTGGACGCCCGCGACGGCCACCGCGGCGACGGCCCAGGCCGCCACCGGCACCACCCCCGGCACCGCGCCGCCGGCCGGCACCCCGGCCGCGAGCGCCACCCCGACCGGCGACCCGGCCGTGTGGACCCGCTCGACGCTGCGCAACAAGCTGATGGCCGAGATGGACGCCACCGACCCCGGCGTCGCGCTGGCCGACCTCGACAAGATCACCAAGGAGAAGCCGTACACGGTGCGCTTCTGCCACCCGATCGCGCACGAGCTCGGCCACGCGGCGGTCAAGCGCTTCAACGCCGACTTCCAGAAGGTCATCTCCTTCCCGCACGAGACCTGCGCGGCCGGCTACCTGCACGGCGCCGTCGAGGAGATGCTCAACGCCTCCGCCCAGCCCGAGGTGGACCTGCTCAAGCTCTGCGCGCCGAAGAACACCGGCCCGTGCATCCACGGCGTCGGCCACGGCACCATGTTCGTCGCCAAGCAGGACGTCGCCAAGGCGCGCGACCTGTGCAACAAGTTCCCCACCGACCAGAACCGGATCCGCTGCTCCGAGGGCCTGTTCATGCAGCTCTTCGGCCCGGACGAGGAGGACGAGAAGGCCAAGGCGAACCTGCCCGCCGACAAGCTCGCCCAGGACCCGCTGTACCCCTGCAAGGACCAGCCGTCCCTGTTCCAGTCCGCGTGCTTCTTCTACGCCCCGACCTTCTACCTCTCCTCGCACGACTACCCGAACCACCCCGAGGTCTACGCCGACGCCCTCAAGTGGTGCCTCAACGGCAAGGCCAGCGGCGGGGCGGTGGACTGCAGCCGCGGCGTCGGCTCGCGCACCATGAAGTACAACCTGGACCGCGAGGACTGGGCCGCCCAGCAGTGCGCGACCGCCGCCGACGGCTGGCAGCGCAAGGCCTGCGCCGAGGGCCTCGTCAGCTACTACACGGTCAACTACACGGACGGCGGCGCGGCCGGCCGGCTCTGCTCCAAGATCACCAACAAGGAGATGCAGGGCTACTGCCGCTCCGCGAGCGGTCTCTCCGCCTCCCTGGACTGACCGGCCCCCGGGGCGACCGCTCCCGTCCGCCACGTCCCACCCACCGGGCCCGCGCCACACGGCGCGGGCCCGTTCCGTAGGATCGGCCGCTCAGGGTGCGCCGAGGACGCCGCGCCTCCCCCCACCCCTGGAGAGCCGCCGCCATGACCACCGAGGACCCCCGCGCCGGGCTCCGGCCCGGGTCCGGCCCCGAGCCCCGCACCGAGCCCCGCACCGAGCCCCGCACCGAGCCCCGCGCCGAGTGCGGCAGCGCCGCCCACGCCGAGTTCCGCGGCGCCGCCCATGCCGCCGCCGACCTGGTCTCCGACTACCTCGCCGGACTGCCCGCCCGCCCGGTCTGGCAGCCGATGGACGACACCGCCCGCACCGCCCTGCTGGACGCGCCGCTGCCCGCCGACGGCCGCCCGCTCGCCGAGCTCCTCGCCGCCATCGACCGGGACGTCCTCCCCCACCCGATGGGCAACGGCAACCCGCGCTTCTTCGGCTGGGTCAACTCCGCCCCCGCCCCCGCCGGAGTGCTCGCCACCCTCGCCGCCGCCGCCATGAACCCCAGCTCGGCCGGCGGCGACCACGCCGACGTCCACCTGGAACGCGCCGTGGTCCGCTGGATCGCCGAACTGGCCGGCTTCCCGCACCCGCCGGGCGGCGGACTGCTCACCTCCGGCACCTCGATGGCGACCATCGTCTGCCTCGCCGCCGCCCGCAACCGGGCCGCCCGCCGCGCCGGGTGGGACGTCCGCGAGGACGGCCTGGCCGGCCTGCCGCCACTGGTCGGCTACGTCACCGGCGAGACCCACTCCTGCGTCCGCAAGGCCGCCGAACTCCTCGGCCTCGGCAGCCGGCACCTGCGCACCGTCCCCACCGGCCCGGACGGCCTCCTCGACCCGGCCGAGCTGCGCGCCGCCGTCGACCGCGACCGGGCCGCCGGACTGCTCCCCTTCCTGGTCGTCGCCTCGGCGGGCACCGTGGGCACCGGTGCCGTCGACGCGTTCGGCCCGCTCGCCGACCTCTGCGCCGAGCAGCAGCTCTGGCTGCACGTCGACGGCGCCTACGGGGCCTTCGGCCGGCTCGACCCCGCGATCGCCCACCGCTACGCCGGCCTCGAACGCGCCGACTCCCTCGCCCTCGACCCGCACAAGTGGCTGGGCGTCCCGGTCGACTGCGGCTGCGCCCTGGTCCGCGACCCCGAGGAGCTGCGCGCCACCTTCAGCCTCGTCCCCTCCTACCTGCGCGACGAGGCCGCCGGCGCGCTCGGCTGGTTCTCCGAGTACGGCACCGAGCAGACCCGCCCGTTCCGCGCCCTCAAGGTCTGGGCCACCATCGCCCACAAGGGCCGCAGCGGCCTCGCCCGGGACATCGCCCGCTGCACCTCGCTGGCCCGCCGGCTCGGCGAACTGGTCGAGGCCGACGGGCAGTCGGAGCTGCTGGCCGAGGTGCAGACCTCCATCGTGGCCTTCCGGCACCGCCCGGCCGGCCTGGGCGAGGAGGCGCTCGACGCGCTGAACCGCGAGCTCCCGGCCGCCGTCCAGCGGCGCGGCCGGGTGTTCGTCACCGGGGCGCGGCTGGACGGGCGGGAGGTGCTCCGCGCCTGCCTGCTCAACGCCGACACCACCGAGGCCGACCTGCACCTGCTGCTCGCCGAGGTCGCCGCCGCGGCCGCGGACCTCCGACCGTAACGCGCGCCCGGAGACCGTAACCGCCGGGTCACGGGGGGTGCGCGGTCGGGAAACACCCGTTGGGCACCGTGGTGCCATGGAGCACACGGAGCACCAGACGACCCGGCCCGCACCCGACCTCCCCCGCGCCCCGCAGCGCGGCGCCCGCACCCACCGCTGGCGCCGCGACACCGTCGAGCTCGCGGCCGTCTTCGTCTCGGTCACCGCGGCCGACCTGGTCGCCAAGATCGTCGTCAGCGGCCCCGACGGCCCGGTGGTCCTCGCCACCTCCGCCCTCGCCCTGCTCGGCACCGCCCTCTTCCACGCCTGGTGGTCCCACCGGCACCACCTCCACGGCCCCCCGCCGCCGACCGCCCTGTGGCGGGTGCGCACCACCGGACGCAGCACCCCCACCGACCTCGCCCGCGTCCACACCGCCCTGGCCGGGCGGCAGGTCACGCTGCTCTCGCTGCAGCCCCACCCGCTCCCCCACACCACCGTCGACGAGCTCTACCTCCGCGCCCCGCACACCCTCACCCCCGCCGACCTCACCAGCCTCCTGGCCACCGGTCAGCCGCTCCTGGACACGCCGACCCGCATCGGCTGAGCACCCCGGCGCCCTCCCGGATCAGCGCGGGGACGGCGCCGGCACGAGGCGGTAGGCGGGCAGGCCCCGGCGGCGGACCAGGAACTCGGCGACCACCAGGTTGGGCAGCCAGCACAGGAACGGCAGCGCCGCGTAGGCGTTGTCGAAGGCCCGGTCGCCGTCGAGGTCACCGCCGGCGGTGAGCAGCTGGAGCACGATCAGCACGCCCAGCCACACCCGCAGGGTGACGGCGGCGTAGGTGAGGGCGAAGCTGCGGATCATCCAGGCCTGGTGGCCCGCCAGGTCGCCCGCGCGGACGGCCCGGTAGCCGCGCCAGGTGGTCCAGGCCCAGAGCAGCGCGAGGGTGCCGAACCCGAAGAAGCCGTCGAAGGCGATCGAGCTGACGAAGGACATCACGAACGCGGCCGCCGCCCCGACGCCCACCCCCAGCACGTACACCCGGCCGGTCCACCGGTGCACCCGCGGTGCTCTTCGGCGCAGCGCGGCGGAGAACTGGAACGGGCCGACCAGCAGGGCCAGCGAGGCCGTCACGACGTGGACGTAGAAGACGACCTGCACGGCGTACGGGCGGTCGGCGTAGGCGGCGGACACCCCGCCGTCCGACGCGGAGATCGGCAGACTGGCCCGGGCGTAGCTCGCCAGGACCGCACCGACGATGGCGAGCGACGTCAGCAGGACGACGACCCAGCGGACCCGCCCGCCGCGTCCGGTCCGTACGGTGCCGGTCGGTTCGGTGCCGGTCGGCCCGGCCCCGGCGATGGTGCTGGTCATCCGGTGACCCGCTCTCTGCTCGGTGGGAGGCGTTCGGGCGGCCGGGCGCGACGGCACACGCCCGGTCGCACCGGAGGCGCGGACCCGCCCGCGCCCCGCCAGTCTGGCCGGGTCCGGCCGCCCACCCCATGGAGCAACCCCCCACCCCGGTAGGGGGGTTACCCCCATGGCTGGCCCGTAGCCCGGGGTGCCGCCGCCGTCGCGGTCCGCGAGGTGGCGAGGCGTCACCGAACACGCCGTCACGGGTGGCTGACACCTGCTCCGGCCGCGGGAGGGAATCGGCCGTGACGGTCCGGAAGGTTCGTTACGCAGCCGATGGGCGGCCGTGACACGACCGGCCGGGGACCGCGACACGGGCCTCCTACCGTCACTGACGACGCACCGGCCAGCAGGGCCGGACGGCGTCCGTGACGAAGGAGAGACCCCGTATGAGCAGGAGCCGTACCGACCGTTCGCCCGTCCGCCGCGTGCTGGCGGTCTGCGCCCTCACCGGAGGCGCGCTGCTGACCGCCGTGACCGGCGGCCAGGCCTGGGCCGACGGGTCCGGGGCCGCCCCCGCACCGGCCGCCAAGGCAGCCACCGCCCAGGAGGCCGGCTCGGGCACCGGGGCCGCCCCCGCACCGGCCGCCAAGCCCGCCGCCGTCCAGGACGCCAAGCCCTCGGCCGGGTCCGGCGCCGTGCCGACCGCGACGCCCAGCCCCCTGCCGCCCCGCGCGGCCCAGCCCTCCGCCGCCCCGGCGGTCGTCGGCCGGGAGAGCGCCACCCCCTCGCCCGCGCCGAAGCCCGCCGAGGGCGGCGGCCAGCCCCAGGTCAAGGACGTGCCCAAGGGTGCCGCCCAGGCCGGTGACGGGTCCA
The DNA here is from genome assembly GCF_044768035.1 of Kitasatospora sp. NPDC101176. Taxonomy (NCBI): domain Bacteria; kingdom Bacillati; phylum Actinomycetota; class Actinomycetes; order Kitasatosporales; family Streptomycetaceae; genus Kitasatospora; species Kitasatospora sp. NPDC101176. Next base: position 165,105 of record NZ_JBIWPA010000008.1, on the reverse strand, counting down.
CCGCCACCGACCACAGCGGTCTCGCGCTGGCGGGCGGCGGAGCCGTCGCCGCGGTCGGCGCCGGGGCCCTGGGCTTCGCCGTCCTGCGCCGCCGCTCCGGTGCGCGCGGCTGACACCGGCCCCGACCCCGCCGGGCACCCCGGTGCCGCCGCCCCGCCCCTGACCGGGTGGGGCGGCGGCACCGGGGCCCCGGTGGCGGACGGGCGATCCGAGAGCACGCCCGGCACCGGCCGGGCCTCCCGCCGCGGGCTCCCGCGCACCGGTGCCCACCGCCGGGCCCGTCCCGGTGCGCCCGGACCGGGCCCGCTGCGCCGGACGGCCTTCGGCGCCGCCGGCCTGGCCTGTCTGGTGCTCGGCACCGCATTGGCGGTGTCCGGCCGGAGCACCCCGGTGGTCCGGGTCGAGCCCTCGGTGCACGGCCGTGCGGACGGCCCGGCCACCGGGACCGCCCCCTCCGGCGGCCCGACCGCGGGCACCGGGGCGACGGGCGGCAGCGCGGCGGGTACCGGGGCGACCACTCCGCCTCCCGCGCCGAAGCCGTTCGCGGCCTCGGTGCCGACCCGCCTGCTGATCCCCTCCGCCGGGGTGGACGCCCCGGTGACGGGCCTGGGCCTGAACCCGGACGGGACGGTCGAGGTGCCCGCCGCCGACCGGGCCGGGGAGGTCGGCTGGTACCGCAACGGCCCGACGCCCGGGGAGACCGGCCCCGCCGTCCTCATCGGGCACTACGACACGGCGCACGGCCCCGCGGTCTTCCAGCGGGTGCCGAAGCTGCGGCCCGGCGACCTGATCCAGGTCCGGCGGGCCGACGGCGGCACCGTCGGGTTCCGGGTCCGCGAGCTGCTGCAGGCCGCCAAGGACCGCTTCCCGACCGAGACGGTCTACGGCGACACGCCCGCCCCCGCGCTCCGGCTGATCACCTGCGGCGGGCGGATCGGCGCGGACGGCCACTGGACGGACAACATCATCGTCCTGGCCGACCTCGTCACCGACGCGGGCTGACCCCGGGCCGCCCCCGGGCCGGGCCCGACCGCCCCCGGCCCGCCCCCGGGCCGCCCCGGCGGGAACCGCCGACCGCCGTCCGCACGACCTACCACCGGGACCGGCCGGGGACGAACCGGCGCATCGCCGCAGACCAGGAGGACGGACACCGACCGTGGCAGCAGCAACCCCACCCCGCCGCCGGCGCGTCGCCGTACCGGCGGCGGCCCTGGCCGCCCTGGCCGTCCTCGTGGCGCTCGCGGTCCTGGCCGCCGGCCGGGTCACCGCCGGCGGGCTGCACGACGACGGCGCGGCCGCCCCGGTGTCACCACCGCCGCGGCCGCAGCCGCTCTGGCCCGACCTGGCGGCCTCCCCGCCGCCGATCGCCCCCGCCGACGGCGCCGACCCGGCCACCCAGGCGCCGCCGCAGCCCCTCCCCGACGTGACCGTCCCGGGGCGCGACATCACCGCCGTCGACGTCCGCGCCGTCCTCGCCAAGGACCCCGCACTGGGGCCGGAGGAGCGCCACGCCCTCGACTCCTGCCCCGGCTGCGAGGTCCGCGCACCCGAGTTCCGCGACCTCACCGGGGACGGCCGACCCGAGCTCGTCGCCGCCGTGGCCACCACCGGGCCGGTCGTGCTGCACGTCTACACCCTCGCCGAGGACCGCCTGCTGCCGGTGCTGCGGGCCGAGCTGGTGCGCGGGTTCAGCGCCGCGACGGTCGGATCCGACCTGTGGCTGTACGAGCCGACCACCGTGTTCCTGCGGACCAGCAGCCACTACGGCTGGAACGGGACCCGCCTCGCCCTGCTGGAACGGAAGATCGAGGGCATCGGCCCCGTCCCCGGGCCCACCACCGACGGCGGGAACGGCACCGGCCGGCCGGCCGCCGGCTCCGGTCCCGAGCCCGCGCCCGCGCCCGCCGTCACCCCCAGCTCCGGCCGCGGGCAGGCGCCGTCGCGGCCCAAGTCCACCGCCCCCGACGTCGCTCCCCCCACCGCCACACCGTCCCCACTGGCGGGCGCCGCCCCCGCGACCGCCCGCCCGGCCCCCGTTCCCTCGGAAGCGAAGCGATGAACCCCGCAGCCGCCCCCGCCCACCCGCACATCCTGCTCGTCGAGGACGACGAGGTGATCCGGGAGGCCACCCGGATGGCCCTGGAGCGCTACGGCTTCCCGGTCACCACGGCCGCGGACGGCCTGGAGGGCCTGGAGGCCTTCCACGCCGGCCACCCCGACCTGCTCCTGCTGGACGTGATGCTGCCGCTCCTCGACGGGGTCGGGCTCTGCCGCCGGATCCGCGAGGAGAGCCAGCTGCCGATCCTGATGATGTCGGCCCGCACCGACCCGGTCGACGTGGTCTCCGGTCTGGAGGCCGGCGCGGACGACTACGTCGTCAAGCCCTTCGAGAGCGCCGTGCTGGTCGCCCGGATCCGCACCGTGCTCCGCCGGGTCCGGGTGGTGCCCGCCTCCGACACGCCTCCGCCCGCGGCCCAGAACGGTCCGGCCGGACCGGCCGGACCGGCTGCGGTGCCCGTCGCGGTCACGGTGCCCGTCGCGATCGCACCGGCCGCACCGGCCGCACCGCCGGCCCCCGGCGGCACCCCGCCGGTCGCGCCCCCGTCCGCCGTGCGCAGCTTCGACGGCATGCAGGTGGACACCGACAGCATGGAGGTCCGGGTCGACGGCCGGCTCGTCCCGCTCACCCCGACCGAACTGCGGCTGCTGCTGGAGTTCACCGCCGCGCCCGGCATCGTGCTGGAGCGCTCCACCCTGCTGGAACGCGTCTGGGACTACGACTGGGGCGCCGACACCCGGGTCGTCGACGTCCACGTGCAGCGGCTGCGCGCCAAGATCGGCGCGGGCCGGATCGAGACCGTACGCGGGTTCGGCTACAAGTTCCGGCGCCCGGCATGACCCTGCGCCGCCAGATCGCCACCGCCGTCGCCGCCATCTCCGTGCTGGTCGCGGTGGCCGTCGGCCTGCTCGTCCACCAGGCGATGATCCGCCAGCACGTCGACCAGGCCCGCGCCTCCGCGCTCACCTCCCTCGACGCGGCGCTGGACGCCTACCGGCGCGGCGATCCCCCCGGCCGGGCCACCGTGGACGACCCGGCGCTGCCCGCCCCGCTGCGCGCGCTCGCCGCGGGCGGACGGCAGGGATCGCTGCTCGCCCGGGGCGCGCAGGGCGAGTCGATGTGGGCCGCCCGTCCGGTCCAGGGCGGGGTGATCTCGGCCCGGGTCGACTTCACCCAGGACCGGCAGGCCATCGCCGACCTCGACCGGATCATCCTGCTCGCCGTCATCGCCTCGGTCTTCACCACCGTCCTCGCCGGCGTGCTGGTCGCCGACCGGATCAGCCGCCGGCTGCGCACCGCGGCCACGGCCGCCCGGGGCATCGCCGCGGGCGGGACGGACACCCGGATCGGCGAGCTCGTCGACGGCCGGGACGAGGTCGCCGAGCTCGCCGCCGCCGTCGACCTGATGTCCCGCACGCTGCACCGCCGGCTGGCGGACGAACAGCGCTTCACCGCGGACGTCGCCCACGAGCTGCGCACCCCGCTCACCGGGCTGGTCACCGCGGCCGAGCTGCTGCCGCCCGGCCGGCCCACCCAGCTCGTCCGGAACCGGGTGCAGGCCCTGCGCGCCCTGGTCGAGGACCTGCTGGAGGTCTCCCGGCTGGACGCCGACGCCGAACTCCCCGACCTGGCACCCGTGCCGCTGGAACGGGCGGTGCGCCGGACGGTCGGCCTGACCGGCCTGGAGGTGGACGTCGAGGTGAGCGCCGACGCGGGCGCGGACCGCCGGGTCCGCACCGACCTGCGCCGCCTGGACCGCATCCTCGGCAACCTCCTGCTGAACGCCGACCGCCACGGCGCCGGGCCGATCCGGCTGCGGGTCGACGGTCACCGCATCACCGTCCGCGACCACGGCCCCGGCTACCCCGACGACCTGCTCGCCCACGGCCCCCAGCGCTTCCGCACCAACGCCCCGGAACGCGGCCGCGGCCACGGCCTCGGCCTCACCATCGCCACCGGGCACGCGCGGGTCATCGGCGCCGACCTGACGTTCGCCAACCACCCGGCCGGCGGCGCCGTCGCCACCCTCGTCCTGCCGCCCGACCCGGCCCCGCCCGGCCCGGACCCCGCCCCCGACCCCGACCCGCAGCCGTGACGCACCCCGGCTCCGATCACCCGGCCCCGGCCGCCGGCCCCACCGCCCCACCGCCCGCGGCCTGACCGCCCCTCAGCACGCCCCCGGGGAAATCCCGTCGACGCCGGGGCCGTCCCGCTGCTGGGATGGTCCGCATGACGACGATCGACGAGGGCCTGGTACGGGGCCTGCTGGCCGGGCAGTTCCCGCAGTGGGCGGGGCTGCCGCTGCGGCGGGTGGAGCCGGGCGGGTCGGACCACGTGATCTTCCGCCTGGGCGCGGAGCTGGCCGTCCGCCTGCCGCGCGGCGACTGGGCCGCCGGGCAGGCGGCCAAGGAGTACGCGTGGCTGCCGCGGCTGGCGCCGCACCTGCCGCTGGCGGTGCCGACGCCGGTGGCGGTCGGTGTCCCGGCCGCGGGGTACCGGTGGCACTGGTCGGTGGCCCGCTGGCTGGACGGCGAGACCCCGACGGAGGGCTCGCTGACGGACCCGCACGAGGCGGCGCGCGGGCTGGCGGCGTTCCTGGCGGAGCTCCAGCGGCAGGCGCCGGACTCCTCGCTCGCGCCCGGCGAGCACAACGGCTTCCTCGGCTCACCGCTCACCACCCGGGACACCGACACCCGCGCCGACATCGCCGCCGTCCGGGGCGACTTCGACGCCGGGGCGCTGACCGCCCTCTGGGAGGCCGCCGTCCGGGCGCCGGGGTGGGACCGGCCGCCGGTCTGGTTCCACGGGGACCTGCACACCGGCAACCTGCTGGCCCGGCACGGACGGCTGTCCGCGGTGATCGACTTCGGCGGGCTCGGGGTCGGCGACCCGGCCTGCGACCTGGTGATCGCCTGGACGCTGCTGACCGCCGACACCCGGCGGACCTTCCGCGCCGCCCTGGGCGTGGACGACGCCACCTGGCTGCGCGGGCGCGGCTGGGCGATCACCACCGGCCTGAACGCCCACGCCACGTACGCGGCGACCGACCCCCGGGTGGCCGCCGCCACCCGCCGTCAGATCACCGAGGCCCTCGCCGATCCTTTCTAGGGCTGGGCCCGCGGGTCGGACGGGGCCCGATCCGTTCCGGGGCCCGTCCGGCGTCGCGGGCCCGGCCCGATCCGCCGGACGGGCCCCGGAGGCGGGTGCTCAGCCCTTGGCGTCGGGCTGCACCACGCAGACCGCGTTGCCGAGCATCGACCCGAAGCCGCCGAGCAGCGCCCCGGTGACGGCCTTGCAGGCGGCGGCCTCCTCGGGGGTCTTCGGCCCGTTGTTGGTGGTGTCGGCGGCGGCGGCCGACTGGGCCAGGGCGAGCGGCGCGGCGAGCAGCAGTGCGCAGCACGCGGCGCCCAGGACGGACTTCTTCAGACGGGACGGGAGGCGGGACGCGGACATGGGGATCCCCTTCGGAGGAGGTGGGTTTCGGCGGTGAGCCGAGCCATCCCTACCCGAAGGGGATCCCCCGTTCACGGATCCTGCGCCATCCGTGAGCGTGTCCGGACGCCGGCGTCGCGGGCGCGGGCCCGGTCGGCGGGCCCGGTCGACGGGCCGCGGCCCGAGCCGGGTCAGCGCCGCGGCAGCGCCCGGACCGCGGCGGCCAGTTCGGCCACGCCGTGCTCCTTGAGGACGCCGTAGTGGTCGGCCGCCAGGTCGACCACGGTGGGCGGGGCCGCGGAGTAGCCGGTGCTGCCCTCGATGAAGGAGTAGTCGTCGCCGGCGGCCTTGAAGACCGTCACCGGGACGTCCAGCCGGCGCTCCGCGAGTTCGCGGAAGCTGTAGTCGAACTCGTAGGTCTCGCCGACGATCCGGACGATCCGGCGGATCACCTCCTCGTCCAGGGTGGGCAGCAGCCGGTGGACGAAGCCGACGAAGCCGTCCTCGTCGGCGGCCTCGGCCAGGCACCGCTCCAGCTCGGGGCCGCTGACCCGGCCGGTGAACACGCCGAACAGGATGCTCACGTAGGCGGGGTTGGCGTAGGAGGCCTCACGGCCCCACCGGCGGCCGTCGGCCTTGCGGACCTCCGGGTTGCCGGGGCAGATCAGCAGCAGGTCGGCGACCCGCTGCCCGGCCCGTTCGAGCTGCCAGGCGGCCTCGAAGGCGACCCGGGCACCGAAGGAGAAGCCCCACAGCGTGTACGGGCCCTCGGGCTGCACGCGGCGCAGTTCGGCGATGTCGGCGGCGGCCGTCTCCCGGACGGTCGGGTACGGCGTCTCGCCCTCGTTGATGCCGTGCGCCTGGACGCCGTAGAACGGTCGGCCGTCGGCCGCCTCGCGGCCGAGCAGGCGCAGGTTCATCGGGTAGCCGCCGAGGCCGGGCCAGCAGAACACCGGCCTGGCCGCCCGGTCGTCGCCGGGGTCGAGCCGGATCAGACGGGAGGAGGCGGGTCCGGTGGCGCCGCCGGCCGTGCCGGCCCGTTCGATGCGGGCGGCCAGGTCGGCCAGCCGGGGGCTCTCGAACAGCACCTGGAGCGGCAGCGAGGTGCCGAACTCGCGGTTGATCCGGTTGACCAGGGCGACGGCGATCAGCGAGTTGCCGCCGGCGGCGAAGAACTCGTCGGCCGCCGAGACGTCCTGGTGGCCCAGCGCCCGGCTCCAGGCCTCGGCGAGCCACCGTTCGTGCCGGGTGGCGGGGGCGACGTACTCGCCGCGGACCTGGGCGGTGCGGACGGCGTCGGAGGCGGCGAGGGCCCGCTGGTCGACCTTGCCGTTCGCGGTGAGCGGCAGGGCGTCGACGACCAGGACCCGGTTGGGCAGCATGGAGTCGGGCAGCAGGGCGGCCAGTTCGTCCTTGACGATCTCGGCCGGGCCCTTCATGTGGACGGTGTCCTCGTGCATGCCCTCGCTGCGGATCTGCTCCTCGCTGACCTTGCCGCCGAGGAAGAAGTACGAGGCGCCGGCGTCGAGGCCGGCCGCGGCGAGGAGCGCGTCGAAGCGCCGGGCGGCGGGCAGCGGGTGGCCGCTCCTGGAGCTGTAGCCGGAGGACATCAGGCCGAGGCCCAGGCCGTTGCGCTGGAGGTGGTGGAGCTTGCTGCCGAGGGCGACGTACTCCAGCCACGGCTGCCCGGCGCGGCTGACGGCGGTGATGCCGAACGCGGCGCGGGCGTGGACGGCCTGGTTGATCGCGATGACGTGCCGGGCTTCCACGATCCCGTCGGCCACGCGCTCCAGCGCGCCGTCGGCGTACCGGTAGAGGCCGGCCGGCAGGCCCTCGACCCGGTCCCGGTGGGCCTGGACGTACAGCTCGGTGCACTCGGGGCGGGCCCGCCCGGTGTTGCGGTCGACCGCGAAGGCGCCCAGGTAGTGGTCCTCCTCGGCGACGTCCAGCCGGTCCTTGGCGGCCGGGTCGAGGCCGAGCGGGCGGACGTCCAGCCCGTACTCGGGCAGCACCTCCTCCAGGACGCCCAGCATGTGGCCGGTCTCGAACTCCAGCACCTCCCGGATGTTGTCCCGGTAGACGGGGGCGATCGCGCCGGTCTTCCCGGAGAAGTGCAGCGCCAGGTAGGTACGTTCGCGCTCCGGGGCGGGGCCGATCCGGATCAGGGCGTGCTCGACCGGGTGGTAGTAGTACAGCCCGGCCGCGAGGCCGTCCAGCCCGCCGGTCTCCAGGTACAGCTGGGTCGCGTACAGGGCGCCGGGCGAGGCGTAGGAGTACTTGGGCAGCAGCCGCTCCGCGCTGTGGAACTGGCCGAACCACCGCAGCACGCGGCCGAGTTCGGGGTGGCTGAGCAGCTCCAGGTCCCGGCCGAAGGGGGCGGTCGGGCGGGGGGCGAGCAGCGCGGTGAGGTCGCTCCGGGTGACGGCCCCGCCGTCGTAGAAGCGGTAGGTCTTGCGGGCGAAGGCCGCCCGGCGCTGCGCCTCGGACTCGCGCCGGCCGGGCAGTTCGACGCGCTCGCGGCCGGCCGTCCGGGCGGGCTCGCGCAGTCCCGGGTCGGACAGCTGGGCCCGGACCTGCAGCCGGCTGGCCTTGGACCGGTGGTGGCCGCCGTGGTTGCCCTGGTCCATCAGGGCGGCCTCGCGGGGGTCGAGTTCGACGCAGGCGACCAGGCTCCGGTGCCCGCCGCGGTCGTCGCCGGTGACGACGGCGGCAGCGCGGCGGACCCAGGTGTGCTCCTCGATCGCGCGGGCGATCTCGTCCAGCTCGACCCGGTGGCCGCGCAGTTTGACCTGGTTGTCGGTGCGCCCGGCGAACTGGATGGTGCCGTCGGGGTTCCAGTGCGCGAGGTCGCCGGTGCGGTAGAGCCGCTCGGTGGGCACGAAGGGGGACGGGACGAAGCGCTCCGCCGTCAGGTCGGGGCGGTTCAGGTAGCCGCGGGCCAGCTGGACGCCGCCGATGTACAGCTCTCCGACGGCACCGACGCCGACCGGGGCCCGGGCCTCGTCGAGGATGTAGCACTGGGTGTTGTCGACCGGCCGCCCGATCGGTACGGATCCGGCCCCGTCGTCGTCGAGCTCCGCCGGGTCGACGGGGTGCGCGGTGGCGTTGATGGTGCACTCGGTCGGCCCGTACAGGTTGACCAGGGCGGCCCCCGGCAGGGCCCGGCCGAGGTTGCGGGCGAGCCGCCGGGAGAGCGCCTCGCCGCCGGAGAAGATCCTCGTCAGGCCGGTGCAGTCGGTGAATCCCTCGGTGTCGAGCAGCGCCTGCAGCAGCGTGGGCACGCACTGCAGCGCGGTCACCCCGTGCCGGCGGACGGCGGCCGCCAGGGCCTCCGGGTCGCGGTGGATCCCGGGGGCGCCGGTGACGACGCGGGCGCCGACGGCCGGGGCGAGGATCTCCCACTGCGCGGCGTCGAAGCTCATCGGCGTCTTCTGCAGCACGGTGACCTCCGGGTCGAGGTGGCCGGCGCCGCGCATCCAGCGCAGCTGGGAGACCACCGAGCGGTGCTCGATCAGGACGCCCTTGGGCCGGCCGGTGCTGCCGGAGGTGTAGATCACGTAGGCGAGCGCCCCCGGCCCGGGGCCGTCGTCGGCCGGGGCCCGGTCGGGCGGGGCCGGGTGGTCCGGCGCGTCCTCGGCGGTGGTGACGGCGGTGCCCGCCGGGGCCAGCGCGGCCAGCCGCTCCCGCAGGTGCGGCTGGGTGAGGACGACCCGGGTGCCGCTGTCCTCCAGCATGTAGCGAAGCCGCTCCTCGGGGTACTCGGGGGCCAGCGGCAGGTAGCCGGCCCCGGCGTACAGGACGCCCCAGGCGCCGGCCACCAGCTCCACCGAGGGCTCGACGAACAGGCCGACGCAGTCGTCCGGGCCGGCGCCGAGCCCGCGCAGGTGCGCGGCGAGCCGGCGGGCTTCCTGCGCCAGCTCCCGGAAGGTGAGGCTCCGCCCCTCGGCGATCACGGCCGGGGACTCGGGCCGGGTGTGGGCCTGCCGGTCGAGCAGGCCGGTGAGGGCGACGCCGACCGGGGCCCGGCGGGCGTGCGGGACGACGGGGGTGGCGCCGGTGGTCGCGGTGGCGACGGCGGGGGTGGGGACGGACGGGGTGTTTCGCATGGGAGGGCCTTCGGTGCGGGGACGAACGAGGGGCCGGGCTCCGCTCTCGGGGGAGCGCCGGGCATGTCCTCCACGGTCGGCCGCCCGCCGTCCCGGCCGCCTGAGGCAGCGGTCCGGTCCTGCGCCCGGGCCCGTCCCGCCCCGGCGGCGCACCCGTCCCACCCCCGGCCGCCCACCGTCCCGGAAGGCCCGGACCCGGCCAGGACCCGGACCGGGACCAGCCCCGGAAGCAGGACCGGGAGCAGGGCCGGCGCCGGAAGCAGGACCGGGCAGGGATCCGGCATGGGCCGGTCAGGAGCCGGACAGGGCCCGTCACCGCCCGGTCGTCGCAGCGGGCATTCGTGCGTTCACGATCACGTAACCGGCCGGAAGCGCGACATCGGTAGCGTCGGCGGCATGACGGCATCACGCACTCGCCCCGAACGGATCTGGCCCCGGCCCTTCCGCAGGTCCGACCGCAGGTGCGCGGCGCCCGACGGCCGGGCCGCCCGCCTGCCCGCGCTCACCGGGGGGCCGTTCCGGGTGGCCCGCTCGCACCCGTCGACGGAGCAGCCGGCGCCCCGGCATCCGTCTCCCGCCCGCCCCCGCCCGGCGGGCGACCAGGCCGTGGAGGCCCCGTCCCGACTCGTCCTGGCCGACGGCACCGAGCTGCTGCTGCGCCCGGCCGGGCCGGCCGACCAGCCCGCGGCGCTGGCGATGCACGGCCGCTGCTCCCCCGCCTCGCTGCGGCTGCGCTACCACGGGCCGGTGCGCGACGCCGGCCGCTATCTGGAGCACCTGCTGGACGGCCGGCACGGCCGGAGCCTGGCCGTGACGACCTCCGACGGGCGGATCGTCGCGCTCGGGCACCTGATGTGGGACGACGGCGAGGCCGAGCTGGCGGTGCTGGTCGAGGACGCCTGGCAGCGCCGCGGGCTGGGGCTCGCCCTGCTGCGGCGGCTGTCCGCGGCGGCCCGCTCGGCCGGGGTGGGGACGGTGTACGCGGTGACGCACGGCGGCAACACCGGGCTGATCACCGCGATGCGCCGACTGCCCGCGCCGCTGGCCTTCCACTCCGAGGACGGGACCCTGGTGATCACGGCCACGCTGACCGCGGAGGAGCCGGGCGCCCGCAGCCGTCCGGCCTGCTGATCATTTCTTCACGACATCCTTACCCGGGGAACCGGGCGGGCCCCGCGAGGCGTCCCCGGCGGCGAGGGGCCCTCCGTACACCGCCCTCCTTGACGGCCCGTCAGTGCCCCGCGGGGGCCCGTCGCAGCAGGCGGCACGGGGTCCGGATCGTCGAGCCGGGCGGCGGAGTCGGTAGGCTGGCCCCGTCCCCGCCGCCCGACGGCCCGTTATCCGGCCCCGGGCGGTGCCGCAGCAAGGAGGAATCACTGAGCATGGCAGGCACCGAATCGGAGCCCACAGGCGCACGCGACGCCTCGCTGCCGGCCCGCGCCAAGATCGCGGTCACGGCCGGCCGGGTCGCCGCCGCCGTGTCCCGCAAGGCCGGACGCGGAAGCGGCTCGGTGATCGGCGGCAAGGTCGCCCTCAGGCTCGACCCCGACCTGCTCGGCACCCTCGCCGACCACCTGGACGTCGTCCTGGTCAGCGCCACCAACGGCAAGACCACCACCACCCGCCTGATCGCCGAGGCGCTGCGCGCCGCCGGCCCGGTGGTCTCCAACGCCCTGGGCGCCAACATGCCGGCCGGCATCACCTCCGCCCTGGCCGGCGGCTCGGAGGCCCGGTTCGGCGTCATCGAGGTCGACGAGAAGTACCTGGCGACGGTCGCCCGCGACACCCGCCCCAAGGCGATCGCCCTGCTCAACCTCTCCCGCGACCAGCTCGACCGCGCCGCCGAGACCCGCATGATGGCGGAGAAGTGGCGCGAGGGCCTGCAGAACACCGAGGCCGTGGTCATCGCCAACGCCGACGACCCGCTGGTGACCTGGGCCGCCTCCTCCTGCAAGAAGGTGGTCTGGGTGGCCGCCGGACAGGCCTGGAAGGAGGACGCCTGGTCCTGCCCCGCCTGCGGCGGTGTGATGCAGCGCCCCGGCGACGACTGGTTCTGCCAGGAGTGCGGCTTCCGGCGCCCCAACCCGCACTGGGCGCTCCAGGGCACCCACGTGATCGACCCGCAGCGCGGCGCCTGGCCGATCCAGCTCCAGCTGCCCGGCCGGGCCAACCTGGCCAACGCCACCAGCTCGGCCGCCGTCGCCGCCGTGTTCGGCGTCTCCCCGCAGGTCGCGCTGGAGCGGATGCGCTCGGTGACCGCGGTGGCCGGCCGCTACGACGTCGTCCAGTACCAGGGCCGGGACATCAGGCTGCTGCTGGCCAAGAACCCGGCCGGCTGGCTGGAGACCTTCTCGCTGATCGACGGCCCGCCGACCCCGGTGATCCTCTCCGTCAACGCGCTCGACGCCGACGGCACCGACACCTCCTGGCTCTGGGACGTCGACTACGAGCGCCTCGCCGGGCACCCGGTGTTCGTGATGGGGCAGCGCAAGCTGGACCTGGCCGTCCGCCTGGAGGTCGCCGGGCTGCAGTTCCACGTGGTGGACACGCTGGAGCAGGCCGTCCGGATGGCCCCGCCCGGCCGGATCGAGGCCATCGCCAACTACACCGCCTTCCAGCAGCTGCGGAAGGTCGTGGCCGGCTGATGCCGTGCCCGCAGCCCCATCTGATCGTGACGGAAGGCCTTCGAGGATGAGTGAGAGCAGCCTGCGCGTGGTCTGGGTCTACCCGGACCTGCTCAGCACCTACGGCGACCGCGGCAACGCCCTGGTCGTGGAGCGCCGGGCCCGCCAGCGCCATCTCAACGTGACCCGCATCGACGTCCGCTCCGACCAGGCGGTCCCCACCAGCGGCGACATCTACCTGATCGGCGGCGGCGAGGACCGGCCGCAGCGACTGGCCGCCGAACGGCTGCGCGCCGACAGCGGTCTGGTGCGGGCCGCCGAGAACGGCGCGATCATCTTCGGCGTCTGCGCCGGGTTCCAGATCATCGGCCACGAGTTCATCAACGACCTCGGCGAGCGCGAGCCCGGTCTCGGACTGCTCGACGTCTGGACCGCGCGCGGCGAGGGCGAGCGCTGCGTCGGCGACGTGCTCGCCGACGTCGACCCGCGGCTCGGTCTGCCGCAGCTGACCGGCTTCGAGAACCACCAGGGCATCACCCACCTCGGCCAGGGCGTGCAGCCCTTCGCCACCGTCAGCGTCGGCCGGGGCAACGGCACCGGCGACGGCACCGAGGGCGCCTGGCGGGACACCGTCTTCGGCACCTACCTGCACGGCCCGGTGCTGGCCCGCAACCCCGCGGTCGCGGACATGCTGATCAAGCTGGCGCTGGACGTCAACGCCCTGCCGCCGGCCGACACCACCTGGTACGACGCGCTGCGCGCCGAGCGCATCGCCGCCACGACGCGCCCCGCGTAGCACGTCCGCCCGTCCCGGCCGGGTGCCCGCGATGCGGTCACCCGGTCCGCGGACGGCCCCGGACGTACCACAATGGGGCTGCCTACTGCACACCCTCCTCGGCAGCAGGCTGCATTTCCGCGCGGGGGCGCCGACGGCGCCGCTCCCGCGTCGGCTCCTGCCCGGCCGGACGCAGGCGCCGTATGCTCGACTCCGCGGCCGGTTTCGGATGTTCTGTCCGGATCGGCCGGTCCTTCACCCCACGGCAACCTCCCCGCCACCGCGGCGTGGGGGCGCCCCGCTACGGTGTCGGCTCGTCGTCCCAGCCTGTAGTCCGGCCGTTCCTCGGTTCTGCTCGGGAGTTGCAAAGCTAATGCGTATCGGAGTGCTGACCAGCGGCGGTGACTGCCCCGGCCTGAACGCGGTGATCCGTTCCGTGGTGCACCGGGGGGTGGTCGACCACGGCGACGAGATCATCGGGTTCGAGGACGGGTGGCGCGGGTTCCTGGAGGGCCACCACCGCCCCCTGACCCTGGACTCGGTGAGCGGCATCCTCGCCCAGGGCGGCACCATCCTCGGTTCCTCCCGGGTGCAGCCCAGCCACCTGCGGGACGGCGTCGAGAGGGCCAAGAAGTACTGCTCGGACCTCGGCCTGGACGCCGTCATCCCGATCGGCGGCGAGGGCACCCTGAAGGCCGCCAAGCTGATGAGCGACGCGGGCCTGCCGATCGTCGGCGTGCCGAAGACCATCGACAACGACATCGCCGCCACCGACGTGACCTTCGGTTTCGACACCGCCGTCTCGGTCGCCACCGAGGCCCTGGACCGGCTCAAGACCACCGCGGAGTCCCACCAGCGGGTCATGGTCGTCGAGGTCATGGGCCGGCACACCGGCTGGATCGCGCTCAACGCGGGCATGGCCGCCGGCGCGCACGCCATCGTCGTCCCGGAGCGCCCGTTCCACATCGACGCGCTGACCGCCGTCGTCCGCGAGCGCTTCGACCGGCAGAAGAAGTTCGCCATCGTGGTCTGCGCCGAGGGCGCCAAGCCCGAACCCGGCACCATGCACTGGGAGGAGGGCAGCAAGGACATCTACGGCCACGAGCGGTTCACCGGCATCGCCACGCAGCTCTCCCGCGAGCTGGAGCACCGCCTCGGCAAGGAGGCCCGCCCGGTGATCCTCGGCCACACCCAGCGCGGCGGCACCCCGACCGCCTACGACCGGGTGCTCGCCACCCGCTTCGGCTGGCACGCCGTCGAGGCCGTCCACAAGGGCGCCTTCGGGCACATCACCGCGCTGCAGGGCACCAACATCAACCTGGTGCCGCTGGCCGAGGCCGTCGCCGAGCTGAAGACCGTCCCGCAGGAGCGCTACCTGGAGGCGGAGACGGTCCTCTGACCGCTCCGCACCGGACGCACGGAGGCCCCCGCACCGGTGCGGGGGCCTCCGTGCGTCCGGCAGGCCTCCCGGGCGGTTCCCCCACTAACGTGACCGGTGGACCGGACCACTCGTGGAGGGACAGCCGATGGACATCCTCGCGTACGGCGTGCAGGCCGACGAACAGCCCCTGCTGGAACGGGCCTTCGGCGGCCGCCACGCACTGCGCTGCCTGACGGTCTTCCTCGACCGCGACACCGCCCCGCTCGCCGCCGGCCACCCGGCCGTCAGCAGCAGCGTCAACGCCGTCCTGGACGCCGAGACCCTCGCCGTCCTGGCCGCCGGCGGCACCAGGCTGATCGCCCAGCGCTCCACCGGCTTCAACAACATCGACCTGGATGCCGCCGCCGGCCTCGGCCTCACCGTCGCCCGGGTCTCCCACTACAGCCCGTACGCCGTCGCCGAACACGCGTGGGCCCTCGCGCTGGCCGTCAACCGCCGCCTCACCCGCGCCGCCACCCGCACCCGAGAGTTCGACTTCCGCCTCGACGGCCTGCTCGGCCGCGACGTCCACGGCATGACGGTCGGGGTGATCGGCACCGGCAAGATCGGCGAGTGCTTCACCCGGATCGCGGCCGGGTTCGGCACCGAGCTGCTCGGCTGGGACATCGTGCAGAATCCGGCCTGTCTCGACCTCGGCATGACGTACACCGAGCTGCCCGAACTCCTGGCCCGCGCCGACCTGGTGAGCCTGCACGTGCCGCTGGTGCCCGCCACCCACCACCTGATCGACGCGACCGCACTGGCCCGGATGAAGGACGACGCCATCCTCGTCAACTCCAGCCGCGGCGGCCTCCTCGACAGCGCCGCCCTCGTCGAAACCCTCCGCGCCGGACGCCTCTCCGGCGTCGGCCTGGACGTCTACGAGGAGGAGACCGGCGTCTTCTTCACCGACCGATCCGTCCAGGGCGTCACGGACGACGTGCTGGCGCGGCTGGTCACCTTCCCCCAGGTCGTGGTCACCTCCCACCAGGCCTACTTCACCAGCACCGCGGTGGGCCAGATCATCGACGCCACCGCCCGCAACGTCGACGACTTCGCCGCCGGCCGACGCAACGAGAACACCCTCGTCCCGAAGGTCTGACCCGACGGGAAGCCCCGCGTGCACCCCGGCCGGAGGGCGGCTCGACGACCGTGACGGGCCCCGCCACCGCCGTCACGCCCGGCGGTCGACGGCCGGGCGCCGCGGCGGTGCGCGGCGCTCCTATCCCCATTGGACCCAGTAGGTGTGTGCGTCGTCGGCCGGGGTGTCCGCGGTGGAGGACGGCTCCGTCCAGCGGGCGCCGGTGACGGTGAGCCCGGCGGGGACGCTGACGGTCGCGGCCTGGTCGACCGACCGGCCGGCGGCGACCGTGCCCGGGTCGTGCGGGCGGCAGGTGGGTGACTCGACCTCCTGCCGCGCCCCGGGGCCGACGACGTGTGCGGTCGTGACGGTGCCGTCCGAGAGCACCCCTTCCATGAGGAGCGCCGGTCTGCCGTGGACGGTCTGGTGCTGCACACCGCCCAACAGGCCGCCGGTGAACGTCTCGCTCGTGTTGGCGTTCCAGGCCGCGACGCCGTCGGTCCGCAGTTGGGCGGGCATCTCCTCGGTGCCGAGGTTGGTCGTCGTGAAGCGGACGCAGTAGAGGGCGTCGCCGCCACCCGGCCCGGCCGGTCCCCCGACCGGAGCGATGGAGGTGACGGTGACGCCCAGGGTGGTTCGAACGGAGGAGGTGTGCCGCGGGTCGGAGCCGGTGTCGTAGATGAAGGGGATCCTGGCCGTCTCGCCCTGCGCCATGACGGTGCCGGAGGCCGTCTCGTCCTTGCGCAGCGGATGCACGTCGGCAGGAGGGTCGCGCCACCAGCGGTCACCGGTCAGGTAGTAGCCGCCGACCGCGACGGCGGCTACGGCCAGGACGGCGGAGGCGCCGGTCAGCACGGCCTTCCGCCGGCCGCGGCGCGGGCGGGGGGCGTCGGCCGGCGCGGCCGTGCCCGGCGCGGTGGCGGGCGCCGTGGGCGGCGGGGTCTCCGGGCCTCCGGGCGGCGGATCCCCGGGTGGCGGGTCGGCTGATGCCAGCCCGGCTTGTGCCGGACCGGGGGCGGTGGACTCGGACTCGGACTCGCTGCCGCGCGGGACCAGCAGCGCGAGCGCCGCCGCCGCGGTCGCAGGCCGGTCGGCCGGATCCTTCGCGAGCAGGTCCAGTACGAGCCGGTCGAGGTGCTCGGGGATCCCCGGGCGCTTCGTGCTCGGCGCGGCGGGCGACTGGCCGATGTGCTGGTAGAGCAGCGAGGCGACACCGGCGGTGGTGTCCACCCAGCCCGCGCCGGTGAGCAGTTCGTACAACACGCAGCCGAAGGAGTACAGGTCGGTGCGCTGGTCGGAGGGCCGTCCCTGGATCTGCTCCGGGGCCATGTACAGCGGTGTCCCCGCGATGCCGCCGGTCGAGGTGATCCGGGTGGCGTCGGCGAGCCGGGCGATGCCGAAGTCGCAGACCTTCAGCCGGCCGTTCGCCAGCAGGAAGAGGTTGGCGGGCTTGATGTCGCGGTGGGTCACGCCCTGCTCGTGAGCGGCGCCCAGCGCCTCCAGGATCTGCCGGCTGAACTCCCTCACCTGCTCGATCGGGACGCCGCCGGGGTGCTGGGCGACCACCGCGTGCAGATCGCGCCCCCGGAGCAGTTCCATGACCAGGAAGAGCAGGGTGCGGCCGTCCTCCTCGACGTGCTCGTCGATGTCGAACACCGTGGTGATGCCGGGGTGGTCGAGGTTGGCCGCGATCTCCGCCTCCCGGCGGAACCGGGCGACGGCGGCGCGATCGGTCGCGGCGGCCGGCGACAGCGTCTTCACCGCCACCGGGCGGTGCAGCCGCTCGTCCTGGCCTCGCCAGACCTCGCCCATGCCGCCGCGGCCCAGCGGCTCCTGGAGCAGGTACCGCCCGGCCAATCGCATGCCGCTCCGCACGATCATCCCCCGATGAACAGACCGTATGACTGATGGATGTTCACGTTTCGGAGGAGAGCATCTCACCCCCGACGCCGACACGGGCCATGACCGCCGTGACGGCGGCGGTGGGGACGGCGAGGGCGCACCGGCAGGCACTCGCGGCGGTGACGGGGCGACGTGCCGGAGGATGGTGGCCAGGAGGGTGCTCCGGTGGGGGTCGTGGCCGGGGCCCGGTCGTGGCCGCCGCCCGGTCCGAGCGGGCCCGGGCACGCGCCACGCCCGGCCGGGGATCCCCGGCCGGGCGTGGCGGCACACCGCTGGTCGACGGACGGCGGACCCGGCGCGGGTGGCGGTCGGTGCCACCCGCGCGTGGGGCTGGGTCAGGCGGTGACGTGGTACCAGTAGCCGCCGGTGCGCAGGGTGACGTAGTGGACGTCGGTGCCGGTCTCCTTGGCCTCGTACATCATGTCGGCGCCGGTGGCGGAGTCGGTGCCGGCGTAGAGGACGACGTGGGTGGTGTCGTGGGGGCCGGTGCCGAAGTACTCGACGTCGCCGGGGCGGCGCTGGGCCTCGGTGATCGGGGTGAGGTGCTTGTCGAGGGTCTGTTCGGTGGTGTCGCCGCCGTTGGCGAGGTCGATGCCGGCGCCGAACCAGAAGGCGGCCCGGACCAGGCCGGAGCAGTCCAGGCCGGCGGTGGTGTCGGCCGGGCAGGGGTGGATCGAGCCGGTGTAGCCGTCGCAGGTGCCCAGGGACGGGCCGGGGCCCTCGCCGCGCAGGGAGTGCCCGCCGCCCCACACGTACGGGACGCCCAGGTACGACTTGGCCGCGTTCAGCACCTTCGTCGCGTTGACCGGGCCGCTGGGCAGCGGGGCGGGGGTGCTGCTGTAGAGGGCGTTCTTGACGGCGGTGCCGACGATCCCGTCGATCACCAGGCCGTGCGAGGCCTGGAAGTTGCGCACGGCGGTGTCGGTGGCGGGCCCGAACCGCCCGTCCGCGACGAGGCGCCCGGCCTTGAAGGTGTTGAGCAGCGTCTGCAGGGTGGAGACGCACGGCCCGGAGGCGCCGGTCCGCAGGGTCCCGCACTGGGTGCGCAGGTCCACGGTGCCGGAGGCGGCGGTGGCGGCCGCGTCGAGCGCGGTCTTGGTGGCCGGGCCGACGATGCCGTCCGCGGTGAGGTCGTGGGCGCCCTGGAAGGCGCGGACGGCGGTGCCGGTGGCGGGGCCGAACTGGCCGTCGACGGTGAGGGCCGGGGTGGCGCCGGTGAGGTTGAGTTCGGTCTGCAGCTGGGTGACGCAGCCGTCGGCCTCGCCCTGCTGGATGTTGGCGGGGCAGGCGGAGGAGGTGAGCGGCAGCGGGGCGGGCGGGGTCGCGGCGGAGGCGACGGAGGCGGTGTACGCGCCGACGCCGGTCAGCGCGGCCGCCAGGGCCAGGCCGAGCGACAGCCGGCGCCGGGCAGGCAGGAAGGTGGTCACAGAAGGCTCTCCAAGTTCGTGATGTTTCGTCAGGGCAGCGGAGCAGCCCGCCCCCCGGCGCGCGATCGTCTCGACGGGCGGGCCTGGCGCCCTCCCCCTCGCTCCTTCTCCCGACCGGTGGCGGGCCGTCAGTCAGAGGTGGGAACGAGGGCGCCGGGGACGGTGACGACGGGGCGGGCCGCACCGGCGGCGACGACACCACGCTGGAACAGGTTCTCGGTCATGGAAGGTCCCCCCACAGGAGTTCGGATCGCCGGGGCCACCGGGGCAGGGGACCGCACGTGACGGGCGGCGGTCCCCGTTTCCCGACAGAAGCCATCCTCGACCGTGCCGGACCCGTCCCACCAGGGAAGCCCGTCCCTGGGACGTCCCGGGTCCGTCAGAGGGCGCCGACGGGTCCGGGGCCGGGCCCAGCGCCGGAACGGACGCGCGTCGGCGGCGGGAGGGCGGGCGAACGGCCGCGAGGGAAGCTCCGCTGCTCGCCGTCCGGCTGCCGATCAGCCGCTCGGGCTTCCGACCCCGTTCCCTGGCGTGGTGGTGACTGACCGTCAGGCTATCCGGGCGGTCGGATGCCGCCCGGGACGACACGGCGTGGACGGACCCGGCCGCGGCCACCGGGTTGCGGGGCGGCTACGGCACCCGGGTGCCCTTCGGCAGGTCGAGCTCCGCCCGGACCGCCTTCCCGAAGGCGGTCCGGCAGGCCCCCCACCGGCGGCACAGGACGTTGATCAGCTGCAGTCCGCGCCCGCCCTCGTCGCTCAGCGAGGCGTGCTGGATCTGCGGCAGGTCGGGGCCCCGGTCGGACACCTCGATCACCAGGCGGTCATGCCGGAGCAGCCGCAGCGGCCCGACCGCGCGACCGTGGCGCAGGGCGTTGCCGGCCATCTCGCCGACCACCAGGTCGGTCGGCTCCCATCCGGCCAACTGGTCCCGTACCAGGCGGCGAGCGGTGCCGGCGGACGAGGAGACGGGACCCGGCCGGTCGCACGGCGCGGCCGACCCGGTCAGCCGGTCCGGGCCGCGACGTCCGCCGCGGCCCGGACGAACTCCCGCACCCGGGCGGTGGTGTTGCTCTCCAGCCAGACCGGTCCGCGTTCGATCGGCGGCACGTCGCGGATCGGCACGTAGGCGATGTCGGGCCGGGGGTAGTAGCGGCGGGCGTGCTCGCCGACCGGCAGGACGCCCCGGCCCATCGCCACCAGGGTGAGCATCTCGGAGAGGGAGTCGCCGGAGGGCCCCTTCGGGACGGGCCGCCCGGACGGCGTGCGGTCCGGGGTGCGGTCCTGCTTGAAGGTCACCGAGGTCACGGCCGGGTACTGCACCACCGGGTGGTCCGCGAGCACCTCGATCGAGACCGACGCCTCGCCGGCCAGCGGGTGTCCGGCGGGCACCGCGAGCACCCGGCCCTCGGTGAGCAGCGCGGGCCCGCGCGCCATGCCGTCGAAGGGGTAGGAGGCGATGAGGACGTCGACGACACCGTCCAGCAGGCCCGAGCGGGAGTTGGAGAGGTGGGCCTCGCGGACCTCGACCCGGCAGTCGGGGTGGCGTTCGCCGAACAGGGCGACGACCTCCAGCAGCACCGGCGCCATCCACTCCCCGAGGAAGGCCACCCGCAGCTCGCCGGTGACCCCGCGGCTCGCGTCCACCGCCCGCCGGAGGGCCGCGTCCAGACCGGCCACCAGGGGTGCCAGGTCGTCGGCCAACTGCCGCCCCACGGAGGTGAGCCGGACGCTCCGGCTGGTCCGCTCGAACAGTGCTCCGCCGATCCGCTGCTCCAGCTTGGCGATCACCTGGCTGACCCGCCCGCTGGTGAGCCGCAGGCGTTCGGCCGTGCGGCCGAAGTGCAGTTCCTCGGCGAGCGCCAGGAAGATCTCGATCTCCAGCCGTTCCAGCACGTCCCCCCTCCTCCTCGCCCGATTGATTAATCGCGCTAATTGATCGTATGGCGATCGGCTCTTGATGCCCCCGACGCGGCACGGGATCGTGGAGCCCGTCACCCCGGCCGGGGATCACCGGCCCGGGACGGAACCCACCCACGGAGCTGTGCAGCATGCGCGTCAAGGCCTTCGACCACCTGGTCCTCAACGTCGGCGACGTCGAACGGTCCCTGGCCTTCTACACCGGCCCGCTCGGCCTGGAGCCGGTCCGGGTCGACGAGTGGCGCGCCGGGAAGGTGTCCTTCCCGTCCGTTCGGGTCGGCCCGGAGACGATCATCGATCTGGTCGACCGCGCCCGCGGCGGCTCCAACGTCGACCACTTCTGCCTCACCGTGGAACCGCTGGACTGGCAGGAGGTCATCGACGCGGGCACCCTCACCGTCCTCGAGGGCCCCGTCCCGCGCTACGGCGCGCGCGGCAGCGCGACCTCGGTCTACGTCCAGGACCCGGACGGCAACACCGTCGAGCTCCGCTGGTACCCGGAGGACGCCGACTAGCGCCCCGGGCCGGTCCGACGCCCCCGGCCGGGGGGGGGGGGGGGGGGCCCGCCCCGCGGGGGGGGGGGGGGCCCGCCCCCCCCCCCCCCCGGCCGGGGGCGAGGTCGTGACCGGGGACCCGCGCGCCCCGCGGGAGTCGTCAGACACGCGCCAGGGCCCGGCGGTACCAGGGCGCAGCCGCGGCGAGGCCCGCCAGCGGGCCCGGGCCGGGCGGGCAGGCGGCGAGGCGCCAGACGTCCTCGCTCCGGTACCAGTGGTCCCGGGCGATCAGCGCGAACTGGCGCTCGGAGACCCGGCCGGGAGCGGCGGCGAGCAGGCGGCGGCACTCCTCCCAGGAGGTGTCCGGGCCGTCCGCCGCGGGCAGCAGGCCGAGGCCGGCCAGGGCGTCGAGCAGGTCGCCAGCCCGGACCGGCTCGGGGTGGCTCGCGTGGTGCACGCCGGACGGGACGGCGTGGTCGTCGAGGGCGAGGACGGTGATCAGCCGGGCCAGGTCCTCGCGGTCCACCAGCGAGAGCCGGGCGCGCCCGCCCTCCCAGCGCCCCGGCACCCGGCGGACCAGCTCGGCCAGTGCGGGCACCACCCAGCGGTCGCCCGTGCCGGTCACCAGGCCGGGCCGCAGCACGACGGCGCCGGCCGCGAGCGCGTGCCGCTCGGCGAGCAGCCTGGTCCGGCTGGCCTCGGAGTGCGGGGCGGGCACCACCCCGTCGACCTCGACACCGTCGTGCGGCCCCACGCCGTAGACGGCGGCCGTGGAGAGGTGGACGATCCGGTGCACCCCGGCCCGCCCGGCCGCGGCGGTCACCGCCGCGGTGCCGCGCACGTTCACCGCCTCGCACTCCTCGGTGCCGCCGGAGACCCGGGAGGCCAGGTGGAGCAGCGCGTCGGCGCCCTCGCAGAGCGCGGTCAGGGCCGCGCCGTCCGCGAGGTCGCCCGGCACCCAGTCGGTGGCGCCCCGCTCGTCCGGCACCGTGCGGGCCAGCGCGCGCACCCGGACGCCCCGGGCGTCGAGGGCGGCGCGCACGGCGGAGCCGATGAAGCCCGTCGCCCCGGTCAGCGCGACCGTGGGCCGGGCCGCCCCGGCCCGCCCCGGCCGCTCCCCCGCCGGCGGTTCCGGTACGGACCGCCCGGACCCCGCCCGTTCCCGTCCAGCCGCCATGCGTCCGTCCTCCCCGTCGACCGTCCGGCCAGTCTAGCCAGCCGCCGGGCGGCCTCCCCGCGGCCTGCGCCGACCCGGACCAAGGGGGGCGGGGCACGGCCCGGGGTAAGGCCCACCTAGGCTGTATGCCAAGCAAAACGGGCGAACCGGACCCATTCCAGGGGCCGCGCGGACGGAAAGCAGGACCCGCCGATGGGCGACGGAATGTCAGGAATGCACCACCACGGCGGGATGACCCGACTAGGCCCCTTCAGCCTCTCCAACGTCTGGACCTGGTCCCCCGACTGGGTGTTCCTGCTGGCCGGCCTGGTCGCCCTGGCCCTGTACGCGGTGGCCGTGGTCCGCCTGCACCGGCGCGGCGACCGCTGGCCGGTCGGCCGGACGGTCGGCTGGGTGGCCGGCGTCGGGACCCTGCTCCTGGTCACCTGCACCGGGTTGAACGACTACGGCATGGTGCTGTTCAGCGCGCACATGATCCAGCACATGGTGCTGTCCATGCTGACGCCGATCCTGCTGCTGCTGGGCGCCCCGATCACGCTGGCCCTCCGTGCGCTGCGTCCGGCCGGCAAGGGCCGCCCGCGCGGCCCGCGCGAGCTGCTGGTGGCGCTGCTGCACAGCCGTTACGTCCGGGTGGTCTCGCACCCGGCGTTCACCATCCCGCTGTTCATCGCCAGCCTGTACGGGGTCTACTTCACCCCGCTGTTCGACTTCCTGATGCAGTACCGCGCCGGGCACATCTTCATGATGGTGCACTTCCTGCTCACCGGTCTGGCCTTCTTCTGGCCGATCATGGGCGTGGACCCGGGCCCGCACCGCCCGGGCCACGTGATGCGGATCATCGAGCTGTTCATGGGCATGCCGTTCCACGCCTTCTTCGGCGTGGCGGTGATGATGGCCGCCCATCCGCTGGTCACCACCTTCACCACGGAGGGCGCGCCGCCCGGGACGGACCTGCTGGAGGACCAGAAACTGGCCGGCGGGATCACCTGGGCCTTCGGCGAGATCCCGACCGCGATCGTGCTGATCGCGCTGGTGTACCAGTGGATGGGGTCGGAGCAGCGGCAGGCCCGTCGCCGGGACCGCGCCGAGGACCGCAGCGGCGACGCCGAGCTGGAGGCGTACAACGCCTACCTGGCCTCGCTGCACAAGCGCGACCGACGCCCGGCCGACGCCCCGGCCGCGCCGTCCTCGCCGGTCACGCCGTCCACCCCGGCGGCCGAGGCGGGCTGAGCACGCCCCCTCCTGCCCCCTGCTCGGCGGAACCCCCGTCTCCCGCGCGGAACGGGGGTTCCGCCGTACGCGTTCACCGGGGTATGCACGTCCTGCTGCCCACCGCCGCCCTGCTCGGCGGGTACGCCCTGGTCTGGGTGCTCGGCTTCGTCGGCCGGGCGCTCTGGCAGCGGCGCCGCCCCGCGCCGCTCGGCGCCGACTTCGTGGTCGTGCTCGGCGCCGCGCTGGACGGCTGCGAGCCCGCGCCGCCGCTCGCGGCCCGGCTGGACGGCGCACTGAAACGTTTCGCCGCCGAGGAGGCCGCCGGCCACACCCCCCTGTTGCTGGTCACCGGCGGGAAGGGCCGGCACGAGAACTGCACCGAGGCCGCGGCGATGGCCCGCCACCTGATCGCCCGGGGCGTCCCGGCCGGACGGATCCGCCGCGAGGAACGGGCCGTCAACACCACCGAGAACCTCCGCTTCAGCGCCGCCCTGATGGCCGCCGAGCGGCCCGGCTACCGGTGCACCGTCGTCACCAACGGCTTCCACACCGTCCGCGCCGCGCTCGCCGCCCGCCGGGCCGGCGCCCCCGCCCGGATGCTCGCCGCGGACGGCCTGCTCGCGCACGGCCCGTACGCGCTCCTGCGGGAGGCGGTCGGCACCGCGCTGGCCCACCCCCGGGCCAACGGCGCGGCCGTCCTGCTGCTGACCGGCACCGGGGCGGCCCTGGGCCTCGCCTAGGGGCGGCACAGGCCGGCGGCCCCGGACGCACGACACGGGCAGGCCCCCGGATCCACGAGGGATCCGGGGGCCTGCCCGCGGTTCAGCCCGAGCGGTCTCAGCCGAGGTTGCCGAGCGCCTCGTTGAAGGTCTTCGACGGGCGCATCACGGCCGCGGCCTTGGCCGGGTCCGGCTGGTAGTAGCCGCCGAGGTCGACCGGCGAGCCCTGGACGGCGATCAGCTCGTCGACGATGACCTGCTCCTGCTCGGTCAGCGCCTTGGCCAGGCCCTCGAACGCCTGGGCCAGCTCGGCGTCGGCGGTCTGCTTCGCCAGCTCCTGGGCCCAGAACAGCGCCAGGTAGAAGTGGCTGCCGCGGTTGTCGATGCCACCGAGGCGGCGGCTCGGCGACTTGTCCTCGTTGAGGAAGGTGCCGGTGGCGCGGTCCAGGGTGTCGGCCAGCACCTGGGCCCGGGCGTTGTCCGTGCTGGTGGCCAGGTGCTCGAAGCTGGCGGCCAGCGCGAAGAACTCGCCGAGGCTGTCCCAGCGCAGGTAGTTCTCCTTGACCAGCTGCTGGACGTGCTTCGGGGCGGAGCCGCCGGCGCCGGTCTCGAACAGGCCGCCGCCCGCCATCAGCGGGACGACCGACAGCATCTTGGCGCTGGTGCCCAGCTCCAGGATCGGGAACAGGTCGGTCAGGTAGTCGCGCAGCACGTTGCCGGTCACCGAGATGGTGTTCTCGCCGCGGCGGATGCGCTCCAGCGAGAACGTGGTGGCCTCGACCGGGGACTTGATCTCGATCTGCAGGCCGGTGGTGTCGTGCTCCGGCAGGTAGGTCTTGACCTTCTCGATCAGGACGGCGTCGTGGGCGCGGGTCTCGTCCAGCCAGAACACCGCCGGGTCGCCGGTGGCGCGGGCGCGGGTGACGGCCAGCTTGACCCAGTCCTGGATCGGCAGGTCCTTGGTCTGGCAGGCGCGGAAGATGTCGCCCGGCTGGACGGCCTGCTCCAGCACCACGTCGCCCGCGGTGTCGACCAGGCGGACGGTGCCCGCCGTGGCGATCTCGAAGGTCTTGTCGTGGCTGCCGTACTCCTCGGCCTTCTGGGCCATCAGACCGACGTTCGGCACCGAGCCGATGGTCGCCGGGTCCAGGGCACCGTGGGCGCGGCAGTCGTCGATGACGGCCTGGTACACGCCGGCGTAGCTGCTGTCGGGCAGCACGGCGAGGGTGTCGGCCTCCTGGCCGTCCGGGCCCCACATGTGGCCGGAGGTGCGGATCATGGCCGGCATCGAGGCGTCGACGATGACGTCGCTCGGGACGTGCAGGTTGGTGATGCCCTTGTCCGAGTCGACCATCGCGAGGGCCGGGCCCTCGGCGAGCTCGGCCTCGAAGGAGGCCTTGATCGCGGCGCCGTCGGCCAGCGCGTCGAGGCCGGCGAGGATGCCGCCGAGACCGTTGTTCGGGTTCAGGCCGGCGGCCGTCAGCGCCTCGCCGTACTGGGCGAAGGTCTTCGGGAAGAAGGCGCGCACGACGTGGCCGAAGACGATCGGGTCGGAGACCTTCATCATGGTGGCCTTGAGGTGCACCGAGAACAGCACGCCCTCGGCCTTGGCCCGGGCGACCTGGGCGGCCAGGAACTCGTTCAGGGCGGCGGCGCGCATCACCGAGGCGTCGACGACCTCGCCGGCGAGCACCGGGACCTTCTCGCGCAGCACGGTGGTGGTGCCGTCCTCGCCGACCAGCTCGATGCGCAGCGCACCGTCGGCGGCGATCACGGTGGACTTCTCGGTGGAGCGGAAGTCGTTCTCGCCCATGGTGGCGACGTTGGTCTTGGACTCGGAGGTCCAGGCGCCCATGCGGTGCGGGTGGGTCTTGGCGTAGTTCTTCACCGAGCCCGGGGCGCGGCGGTCCGAGTTGCCCTCGCGCAGGACGGGGTTGACGGCGCTGCCCTTGACCTTGTCGTAGCGGGCGCGGACGTCCTTGTCCTCGTCGGTCCGCGGGTCGTCCGGGTAGTCCGGCAGGGCGTAGCCCTGGGCCTGCAGCTCGGCGATGGCGGCCTTCAGCTGCGGCACGGAGGCCGAGATGTTCGGCAGCTTGATGATGTTGGCGGCCGGGGTCTTGGCCAGCTCGCCCAGCTCGGCGAGGGCGTCCCCGATCTGCTGGCCCTCGGCCAGACGCTCCGGGAAGCTCGCGATGATCCGCCCGGCCAGGGAGATGTCGCGGGTCTCCACGCGCACACCCGCGGTCGAGGCGTACGCCTGGACCACCGGCAGGAACGAGTAGGTCGCCAGGGCCGGAGCCTCGTCGGTGTGCGTATAGATGATGGTCGAGTCAGTCATCGGTACTCCGCTTCACGTCTCCAACGTCTTGACGTCAAGATATCTCGTCACGGGCCCCTCGCTCCACCTCCCCCCGCCCCGGAGCGCGCGCCGGGCGCCCCGGGGGGCGCGGCGACGGTCAGTCCCACCGTGGTCCCCGAGCGGGCCCGGGGCAAGCGGAGGGCGGTCAGACCTCGGCGAACCTGGCCTCGAGCGCGGCCTCGTCGGCCAGGAACCAGAGCTGGTCGCCGCGGTTGCTCTCCCGGACGAAGTCGCGCAGCGCGTCGCTCGCGGCGACGTGGGCGGCGATGTCGCCGAGCACGACCAGGCCGACCCGGTAGTTGACGAACTTCTGCACGATGCCGCCGGCGACCCGGGTGCGCAGCGCGAAGAAGTCGGGGTGCAGGCGGGCCGCGGGGACGACCACCCAGGTGGCGCCGCGGCCGAAGGCGTCGCCGATCACGTCCAGGGCGTCCTGCTCCCCGCGGATCGGCGCCCCCTCCGCGGGCAGGCGCAGGACGGTCCCGTCGCTGAGCGGGGACGCCGCCGGGCGGTCCCCCCGCCCCGGCTGTACGGGCTGCTGCACGGACTGCTCAGACATGGCTGTTCTCCCTGGTCAACGAGTCGATGATGGCGAGCAGCGCGGCGGTGTCGGCCGGGTCCCCGAGCACGACCACCCGCAGGGTCTCGCGCTCGGCGTCGTGGACGGTCTCGACGTGCAGCGGGCGGCCGCCGTCGCGCGGTCCGGCGATCGCGGCGAGCACGGTGGTGGTCAGCCGGTCCGCGGCGAGCCGCCCGACGCCCTCGATCCGGATGACGGCGGACACCTCCGCCCGCGGCGCGGCGGCGGTGTCGGCCCGCCCGGCAGGGGCGCCGGTGAGGGCCTCCAGGTCGGCGCGGGCGATCCGGTACTGCTTGCCGATCCTGGTCGCGGCGAGCCGGCCGTCGCGGATGTAGCCGCGGACGGTCCGGACGTGCAGGCCGAGCAGTTCGGCCACCTGTTCCACGGAGTAGTACTGCGCCACCTGCGGCCATCCTCTCGAACTTCCCTATCATCACGCAAACTACCATCCGATGGGGATGTTTACGGAAGTATGTGGAGTGGCGTAGTCCACTCGGGTGAGCCGACCGTCAGGACTGCGTCAAGGCACCACCCCATTCGGTCAACGCCGCGTCAGGACCGGCGACGCCCGGCGAAACCCGGCCTAGCGTCGAAGCAGCAGTTCCGGCAGGCCCACCACTCCACCCGGGAGCACCCGCATGGCCCGCGTCGTCTGGCACGTACCGGTCACCGTCTCCGGCACCGGCGGCACCACCGCCCTCCGCCTCTTCCGCCTGCGCGACGGCCGCCGCTGCGCCGTCGGCTTCTCCTCCCCCGAGGCCCTCGCCGCCCTCCTCGGACCGGCCCAGCCGTACACCGAGCTCGCCGAGCCCGCGCTGCGCGACCTCGTCGCCCCGCTCGGCGTGGACACCCTCGTCCTCGACCCGCGCCTGGTCGCCCCGCCCGTCGCCACACCACCCGTCGCCGCCCCGGCCGGACCGCCGGCCACCGCCCCGACCGCACAGCTCCAGCACCGGTGACCGCCCTCCACCTGGTCACCGGAAGCCCGGAGCAGGAGCGGCCGGAGCCAACCCGGACGCTGCACGCGCTCGCCCGGGTCAGCCACGGGCCCGTCCCGCTCGACTTCGACGCCCTGGCGGCGGAGCACCCGGCCGTCCGGGGCGGCCTCGCCCTCGCCGGCGACGCCGACCTGGAGCTCCGACTGGCCTGCACCGGGCCGGAGGAGTTACGGGAGGTGGCCGCCGCGCTGCAGCGCGCCGGCGCCGCGAAGGTCCGGATCGACCTGGTGCTGCGCACCCTCGCCCCGGCCCCGGTGGTCCTGCGGCCGGTCCCGTAAGAGGTGTCTCGCGGATCAGGGCCCCGGCAGTGATCCAGACACCTCGTAGCACCGGCGGCCCGCCGGAGCCACGTGACGCACGACACGCGCCCGAGTCGCGGCTCCGGGGCCGCCGAGCGGCCGGCGACCCTCCGGAAGGCGGCCCGGGCGCGCCCCGGGGCGGCACGAGCGCGGCCCGTTCCACACCGCCCCGGGGAGCGGCCGGCGGCCCTTCGGTGAGCCCGTACATCTCGCCAAGAAGCAAGCAGCGAGGGGCAATTGGCGCATCGCTATGCGGCGATCACCATTTCCATGTATCGCCCGAGGCGTCCATATTGCCGCCTCGGGGGCCGATGCTCAATTCACGCTCAAATACTGAACCTACTCACCAGTCACGTAACACACACATGAACAGATAGCCCCCTACCTGCAGGGATATCCGGCAAAGTAAGTAAACATTCAGTAATGAAATCTGTGCAGAGGTCTATGAATAGCCCTACTGTGTGGCAACTCTCCGCGCTCCGTCGTCTGCCGGAGCCCCCACACACAGAGAGATCGCCCATGGCTTCCCTCAACCAGATCTCGCCGCCCGGACAGAGCACCGGCACCGAGTCCGGCACCTCCAACCGGTCGCTCAAGCGCCACGTCGGGCTCATCGGCCTCATGTGGGCCTCGGTCGGCTCGATCATCGGCTCCGGCTGGCTGTTCGGCGCGAAGAACGCCGTCGTCGCCGCCGGGCCTGCGGCCCTCCTCTCCTGGGGCATCGGCGCAGTCGCGATCGTGCTGCTGGCCTTCGTGCACGCCGAGCTCGGCGGGATGTTCCCGGTCGCCGGTGGCACCGCGCGGTACCCGCACTACGCGTTCGGCGGCCTCGCCGGCATGTCCTTCGGCTGGTTCTCCTGGCTCCAGGCCGCCACCGTCGCCCCGATCGAGGTCGAGGCGATGATCGGCTACGCGGGCCACTGGGAGTTCGCCAAGAGCTTCCTCAACGAGAACGGCACCCTCACCACCAGCGGGTTCATCGTCGCGGTGCTCCTGATGGGCGTGTTCGTCGCCGTCAACTTCCTCGGTGTGCGGGTCCTCGCGGCCACCAACTCGATCGCGACCTGGCTCAAGATCGGCGTCCCGCTGCTCACGATCCTGGCGCTGTCGATCACCAACTTCCACTCGTCCAACTTCACCTCGCACGGCTTCGCGCCGTTCGGTGCCAAGGGCGTGCTCGCCGCGATCAGCTCCAGCGGCATCATCTTCGCGCTGCTCGGCTTCGAGCAGGCCATCCAGATCTCCGGTGAGAGCCGCAACCCCAAGCGCGACATCCCCCGCGCCGTGCTCGGCTCCGTCGCCATCGGCACCCTGATCTACGTCCTGCTGCAGGTCGCCTTCATCGGCTCGCTGCCGCTCAGCTCCTTCGCCAACGGCTGGGACAAGCTCGACTTCCCCGGCATCGAGGGCCCGTTCGCCGGTCTCGCCACCCTGGTCGGCCTCGGCTGGCTCTCCTGGGTGCTGTACTTCGACGCCATCGTCTCCCCCGGCGGCACCGGCCTGATCTACACCACCTCCACCTCGCGCATCTCCTACGGCCTGAGCAAGAACGGCTACGCGCCGCAGAAGTTCGAGCAGCTGGACAAGAACGGCGTGCCGTGGTTCGGCCTGATCATGTCCTTCATCACCGGCGTGATCTGCTTCCTGCCCTTCCCGAGCTGGCAGGAGCTGGTCGGCTTCATCACCTCCGCCAGCGTGCTGATGTACGCCGGTGCCCCGCTCGCCTTCGGAGCCCTGCGCCGCCGGCTGCCCGACCACGAGCGCTCGTACCGGCTGCCGCTCGGCGGGATCATCTCCCCGGCCGCCTTCGTGGTCTCCAGCCTCATCATCTACTGGTCCGGCTGGCACACCCTGTCCCGTCTGGGCATGGCGATCGTCCTCGGCTACCTCCTGCTCGGCGGCTACGCGGCCTACGCGATCCGCAGGGGCCTGCCGAACGCGCCGCGGCTCAGCTGGAAGTCCGCCCAGTGGCTGCCCGTCTACCTGCTGGGCCTGGGCCTGATCTCCTGGCAGGGCGGCTTCGGTGACGGCACCGGCCGGATCCCGATGTGGTGGGACATGGGCCTGGTCGCGGTGTTCGCCCTCGGCATCTACTTCTGGGCGATCCGCGTCGCCCTGCCGGCCGAGGACATCCAGCGCGAGGTCGCCGACGTCGAGGTGGTCGACGCGGGCGGTCACTGACCCCACTGACACACCCCGAAACCCCAGGACGGGCCCGCCGGTCACACGACCGGCGGGCCCGTCCCGCGTCGTCTGCAGGGTCCGGCCCCGCGCGGCCGGTCCCGGCGGTCCGAGCCCGGGACCGGCCGGACGGCCCGCTACAGGTCGAGCACCGCGCGCAGGGCCGCCGCGACCTCGGCCTCCGGGTCCTCGGCCGGGCCCGTCGAGCGCCAGGCCACGAAGCCGTCCGGGCGGACCAGCAGCGCGCCGTCCGAGCCGATGCCGTGCAGCCCGGCGAAGTCCCCGCCCGGCTCCGGCGCGAGGTCGTCCTCCGGTCCGTCGCCGATCCGGTAGGCCTCCAGCGGCACGACCAGCCGGTCCGCCGCCCGCCGCGCACCGGAACGCCAGGCCCCGCCGTCCGGGCCGGTCAGCAGGACCATCGACTGCTCGTAGAGGTCCAGCGTCGACAGCCGCACGCCCGCCCGCAGCAGCCACTGGTGCGGGGCCCGGCTGCCGGGCTCCCCGGCCACCTCGAACTGCTCGGGGACGACCGGGCCCGCCTGGTCCGTGCCGGTCACCGCGCCCGCCGGGTAGCGGTAGCCGAGCGCCACCGCCAGCACCCCGGCCTGGCGCCCGACGCCCGGGACGACCGCGTACCCGGGGTGGCTGTGCTCGGCCGAACGGGCCGAGGCCCGCTCGCCGGTCACCTGCGCGACCGGCCGGCGCTCCTGCCCGTACGTCTCCAGCAGGCCCGGGCCCGCCCAGCCGGACAACACCGCGGCGAGCTTCCAGGCCAGGTTGTGCGCGTCCTGGATGCCGGTGTTGGAGCCGAACGCGCCGGTCGGCGACATCTCGTGCGCGGAGTCCCCGGCGAGGAAGACCCGCCCGTCGCCGTAGCGGTCGGCCACCCGTTCGGCGGCGTGCCAGGGCGCCCGGCCGGTCACCTCGACGTCGAGGTCGGGCAGGCCGACGGCGGTGCGGATGTGCCGCTCGCAGCGCTCGTCGGTGAAGGCCTCCAGCGGCTCGCCGTGCTCGGGGTGCCAGGGCGCGTGGAAGACCCACTCCTCCTGGTTGTCCACCGGCAGCAGCGCACCGTCCGCCTCCGGGTTGGTCAGGTAGCAGGCGATGAAGTGCCGGTCGCCGACCACGTCGGCCAGCCGCTTGGCGCGGAAGGTGATGCTGACGTTGTGGAACAGCTCGCCCTTGCCGCTCTGCCCGATGCCCAGCCGCTCGCGGGCCGGGCTGCGCGGGCCGTCCGCCGCGACGAGGTACTCCGAGCGCACCACGCGCTCCTCGCCGGTCTCCCGGCTGCGCAGCACCGAGGTGACGCCCTCGGCGTCCTGCTCGAAGGAGAGCAGCTCGGTGCTGAAGCGGACGTCCCCGCCGAGGCCGCGGGCGGCCCGCAGCAGCACCGGCTCCAGGTCGTTCTGGCTGCACAGGCACCACGAGCTGGGGCTGAACCGGGCGAGCCGCCCGCCCGGGTCGATCTCCCGGAACAGCCACTCCTGCTCGTCGCCGGTCAGCGAGGGCGCCTGCAGGATGCCGTGGTTCGGCGCGAGCACCGAGGCCGCCTCCCGGATCGCCGGCTCGATCCCGGCCACCCGGTAGAGCTCCATCGTCCGGACGTTGTTGCCTCGGCCACGCGGGTGATGCGAGGTGTCGGCGTGCTTCTCGACCAGCAGGTGTCTGACACCCAGTCGGCCGAGGAAGAGCGAGGCCGACAGGCCGACCAGCGACCCGCCCACGATCAGGACCGGCACCCGGTCGTCAACCTTCGGATTCATCAATTGCTCCGCCCTGTACGGGGATTCCGCGGACCGGCGAATGGGCTCGGCGCCGCCGTCGACGGGGCCCGCACGGCCGGGGGCCCCGCTCTTCCATCCCCCGTCGCGGGGCCCTTGTGCCGCCCCTTCGCTCGGATGGCCCGCAAATCTCGCGCCCCCCGGGTA
Organism: Kitasatospora sp. NPDC101176; assembly: GCF_044768035.1. NCBI lineage: Bacteria > Bacillati > Actinomycetota > Actinomycetes > Kitasatosporales > Streptomycetaceae > Kitasatospora > Kitasatospora sp. NPDC101176. Next base: position 132,413 of record NZ_JBIWPA010000008.1, on the reverse strand, counting down.
CGCCGCTCACGATCGAGCTCAGGCCTGGCGCCGACCGCGCGGGCCGATCGCCCACACACCGCCCTCCCCAGGCCGGGAGCACCCGCCGGACGCGGCCCGCCACGGCCCGCAGCGTGCGGCCCAGAGCAGAAAGTGGATCATGACAACTCTGTCCGAACCTCAGAGCGAGCAGCACTCCGAGTCCGACACCCGGCTCCGGGTGGTGCTGATGCTGGAGATCCAGGACGGCGCCCAGCAGCGCTTCCTCGACGTCTACGAGCAGCTGCGCCACCAGGTGGCCTCGGTGCCCGGCCATGTCAGCGACCAGCTGTGCCAGTCGATCAACGACCCCCGCCAGTGGCTGATCACCAGCGAGTGGGAGGACCAGGAGACCTTCCTGCAGTGGGTGGACAGCCCGGCCCACCGCGAGATGGTCAAACCGATGCACGGCTGCGTCAGCGACAACTTCCGCTCGCTGCGCTACGCCATCCTGCGCGAGACCTCGGGCGGGACCTCCACCGGCACCCGGGCCCCGATGGAGGTCCCGCCCGGCCTGCCGCGCAGCGAGCCCGCCGCGCACGTCGGCCCGCCGAAGGCCGAGCCCGGCCCCGACGGCGTCGTCCGGCACGCGCTCACGTTCACCGTGAAGCCCGGAAGCGAGCCCGAGGTCGCCCGGATCCTGTCCGGCTACGCCTCCCCGCGGGCCGAGGTGGACGAGCACACCCGGCTGCGCCGCACCTCGCTGTTCATGCACGGCAACCGCGTGGTCCGGGCCGTCGAGGTGATCGGCAGCCTCGGCGACGCGCTGCGCCACGTGGCCATGCAGCCCGAGGTGCGGGCCGTCGAGGAGGCGATCAACCCGTACCTGGAGGAGCACCGCCAGCTGGGCGACCCGCAGGCCGCGCGCGCCTTCTTCGCCCGGGCCGCACTGCCCGCCAAGCACCAGGCCATCGCCAGCTCCCCCGCCGCCGCCCGGCTGCACCGGCACGCGGTGCTGTACCCCGTCCGGCCCGGCCAGGGGCGGGCCGTCGCCGAACTGCTCGCCGAGCACGACAACCTGGCCACCGCCGACCCCACCGGCCCGGTCGCCGCGGGCACCGTCTTCCAGCGGGAGGACGTCGTGGTGCGCCTGGTCGACCTGCGGGTCCCCGCCGAGGCCGACCCGGCGGCGGCCCTGGGCGTGGCCGGCGACCAGGAGGCCGCCGAGCTCTCCCGTCTGCTCGACCTCGGCCCGCAGGGTGACCTGCGCACCGTCGCCGGACTCTCCGCGGTGCTCGCCGCCCGCGCCATGAACCCGGTCACCGACCGGAGCTCCCAGAACAGCTGACGTTCCGTCATTCACTTCGGAGGCAACACCATGACTACGCAGTACCCACGGATCGTCAACGTCGACGAGGCGCCGGAGAACCGTCGGCGCGGCGGCGACCTGCGCGCCATGCTCACCCCGACCACCTGCGGGGCGACCAGCGGGTTCATGGGCCTGGCGATCGTCCAGCCCGGCGAACGGATCGGCGAGCACTACCACCCGTACTCCGAGGAGTTCGTGTTCGTGGTCTGCGGCGACCTGGAGGTGGACCTGGACGGCGAGACCCGCGTGATCAAGCCCAACCAGGGCCTGATGATCCCGATCAACATGCGCCACCGGTTCCGCAACGTCGGCGACACCGAGGCCAGGATGGTCTTCCACCTCGGCCCGCTCGCCCCGCGCCCCGAACTCGGCCACGTCGACACCGAGGAGACCGCCGCCTCCGGCCCGCCGGAACACGCCAAGGTGGCCTCGTGACGCGGCGCGTCGCCGTCACCGGGATCGGTGTGGTCGCACCCGGCGGTGTCGGGGTCCCGGCCTTCTGGGACCTCCTCACCGCCGGACGCACCGCCACCCGGGGCATCACCCTCTTCGACCCCACCGGGTTCCGCTCCCGGATCGCCGCCGAGTGCGACTTCGACCCGGCGGCACACGGGCTGGGCCCCGACGAGGTCCAACGGGCCGACCGCTACGTGCAGTTCGCGATGGTCGCGGCGGACGAGGCGATCGCCGACGCGGGCCTGGACCTGGCCGCCGAGGACCCGTGGCGGATCGCCGTCTCGCTCGGCACCGCCGTCGGCGGCACCACCCGGCTGGAGCACGACTACGCCCTGGTCAGCGCCGGCGGCGCCCGCTGGGACGTCGACCACCGCCGGGCCGAACCGCAGCTGCACCGGGCCTTCGCGCCCAGCACGCTGGCCTCCGCGGTCGCCGAACGGACCGGCGCGCACGGGCCGGTGCAGACCGTCTCGACGGGCTGCACCTCCGGCCTCGACGCGATCGGCTACGGCTTCCAGGCCGTCGAGGAGGGGCGCGCCGACATCTGCATCGCCGGCGCCTCCGACTCCCCGATCTCACCGATCACCGTCGCCTGCTTCGACGCCATCAAGGCCACCAGCGAGCGCAACGACGACCCGGCGCACGCCTCCCGCCCCTTCGACGCCCACCGGGACGGCTTCGTCCTCGGCGAGGGCGGCGCCGTCCTGGTGCTGGAGGAGCTGGAGCACGCCCGCCGCCGCGGCGCCCGGATCTACGGCGAGGTCGGCGGCTTCGCCACCTTCGGCAACGCCTACCACATGACCGGCCTCACCCAGGAGGGGCTGGAGATGTCCCGGGCGATCGACGACGCGCTCGCCCACGCCCGGGTCGACCGCACCGACGTCGACTACGTCAACGCGCACGGCTCGGGCACCAAGCAGAACGACCGGCACGAGACCGCCGCCGTGAAGCGCTCGCTCGGGGCGCACGCCTTCGGCACCCCGATGAGCTCGATCAAGTCGATGGTCGGGCACTCGCTCGGCGCGATCGGCGCCATCGAGGTGGTCGCCTGCACGCTGGCGCTGGCCCACGGCGTGGTCCCGCCGACGGCCAACTACGAGACGCCGGACCCGGAGTGCGACCTCGACTACGTGCCGCGCACCGCGCGTGAGCTGCCGCTGAGCCACATCCTCTCGGTCGGCAGCGGATTCGGCGGATTCCAGTCCGCCGTCGTGCTCAACAGAACGGGGTGAGTTCCATGACGTCACGTCAGCAGGGCCGCCGGGCGGTGGTCACCGGCCTCGGCGTGGTGGCGCCGAACGGCGTGGGGGCCGACGCCTTCTGGAAGGCCACCAGGCAGGGCGTGAGCGTCCTCGACCGGATATCCCGCGAGGGCTGCACCGGGCTGCCGCTGCGCATCGCGGGCCAGGTGCAGGACTTCGAACCGCGGGCCGCGATCGACAGCCGCTACCTGGTGCAGACCGACCGGTTCACGCACTACGCGATGGCGGCCGCCGACCTCGCGGTGGCGGACGCCGGGTTCCGACCCGACCCCGAACAGCCCTTCGCGGTCGGCGTGGTCACCGCGGCCGGCTCCGGCGGCGGCGAGTTCGGCCAGCGCGAGCTCCAGCAGCTCTGGGGCCAGGGGCCGCAGTTCGTCGGCCCGTACCAGTCCATCGCGTGGTTCTACGCGGCCAGCACCGGCCAGATCTCGATCCGCGGCGGCTACAAGGGCCCCTGCGGGGTGGTCGCCGCCGACGAGGCCGGCGGCCTGGACGCGCTCGCGCACGCCGCCCGCTCGATCGAGCGCGGCACCGACGCGGTGGTGGTCGGCGCGGCCGAGGCCCCGCTGGCGCCGTACTCGATGGTCTGCCAGCTCGGCTACCCCGAGCTGAGCCTCGCCGACCGGCCCGAACGGGCCTACCTGCCGTTCACCGCACAGGCCTGCGGCTTCGCCCCCGCCGAGGGAGGCGCGATGCTGCTGCTGGAGGACGAGCAGGCCGCCCGGCGGCGCGGCGCCACCGTCCGGGCCCACCTGGCCGGGCACGGCGCCACCTTCTCCGGGGCCTCCCGCTGGGAGGCCTCCCGCGAGGGGCTGGCCGCCGCGATCCGGATCGCCCTGGACGAGGCCAGGATCGCGCCCGAGGAGATCGACGTGGTCTTCGCGGACGCGCTCGGCGTCCCGGCCGCCGACCGGGCCGAGGCGCTCGCCCTGGCCGACGCGCTCGGCCCGTCCGCCGAGAACGTGCCGGTCACCGCACCCAAGTCCGGGATCGGCAGGGCCTACTGCGGCGCCCCGATGCTCGACGTGGCCGCCGCCGTCCTGGCCATGGAGGACGGCGTGCTGCCGCCCACCCCCAACGTCACCGAGGTCTGCCACGAGCTCGCCCTGGTGACCGGCCGCGCCCGTCCGGCCGAACTGCGCACCGCACTGGTGCTCAGCCGCGGGCTGATGGGCTCCAACTCCGCGCTGGTGCTCCGGCGCGGGGACGCGGCCTGAACCCCCACCGCACCACCCCAGTCTGAAGGGACACCCCCGTGAGCAACACCCTCAGCTATCCCGAACTGGCCGCCCTGATCCAGACCCGGGCCGGCGTCTCCGTCGACCCGCTGGACCTGGAGCGCCCGGGCGCCCAGTTCGACGACTTCGGCGTCGACTCGCTCGGACTGCTCGGCGTCGTCGGCGAGCTGGAGAACCGGCACAACCTCAAGGTCACCTCGGGCGCCGAGTCGGCCAAGAGCCCCGCCGAGTTCCTGGAGCTGGTCAACACCTCCCTGGCCGCGAAGGCGGGTGCCTGAGATGCCCGGACACACGGACAACGAGATCGTCATCGCCGCCCCCCTGGACCTGGTCTGGGAGATCACCAACGACCTGGAGAACTGGCCGGACCTCTTCAGCGAGTACGCCTCGGTCGAGGTGCTGCAGCGCGAGGGCGACAGCGTCCGGTTCCGGCTCACCATGCACCCGGACGAGAACGGCCAGGTGTGGAGCTGGGTCTCCGAGCGCACCACCGACAAGGCCGGGCTCGCGGTGAGCGCCCGCCGGGTCGAGCCCGGCCCGTTCGAGTTCATGGACATCCGCTGGGAGTACGCCGAGGTCCCGGCCGGGACCCGGATGCGCTGGATCCAGGACTTCGCGATGAAGCCCACCGCCCCGGTCGACGACGACGGCATGGTCAACCACATCAACAAGAACTCCCGGATCCAGATGCAGCTGATCCGCGAGAAGGTCGAGAAGCGGGCGGAGGAGAAGTGACCGGGACGCACCGCGCGCTGATCGTCGCCCGGATGAAGCCGGAGGCCGCCCCGGACATCGCCGAGGTGTTCGCCGCGTCCGACCAGGGCGAACTGCCGCACCTGATCGGGGTCACCGGCCGCAGCCTCTTCCAGTTCGGTGACGTCTACCTGCACCTCATCGAGGCCGACCGCCCGCCGGGCCCGGCCGTCTCCAAGGTCGTCGGCCACCCGGAGTTCCGGTCCGTCAGCGACCGCCTGACCGCCTTCGTCCAGGCCTACGACCCCGCCACCTGGCGCGAGCCGAAGGACGCGATGGCGCGCGAGTTCTACCGCTGGGAACGCTGAGCCCGCTCACCGCTCCGCACGTCCTGGGCCCGCCCCCGGCTCTCCGCCGGGGGCGGGCCCACGCGCGCGTCCGGCACGTCCGCACCGGCCGCGGGGCGGCGCCGGACGACGGGTCCGCACCGGCCGCGGGGCCGATTCACCCGGACCGCCGGGGCACTCGGGTGAACACACCCGAGACTCCACCCGAAGGGCGCACGGAGCGTACCGGCACTGCCACGCTCCGGTGGCAGGCGGCCGCACGGTGGATGACGGTAGTTCAGGCGCACCCCTCGCGAGTCCACTTGTCCGGCGACGTGCCGGCGGTCGCGACGGGTCCGCGGATCGGAAGGATCATCCTCATGCGTTCTGCACGCACGCTGCTCACCGGAGCGGCCGTCGCCGCCGTCCTCACCGTCGGCGCCCCCATGGCCTTCGCCGACGGCTCCTCCGACCAGGGCAAGAACCTCACCTGGCAGGAGAAGTCGGACAAGAACACCGGGACCGACAGTTCGAAGAGCTACGACGACAAGAAGGCCGGGAGCGCGCCCACAGAGGAGCACAAGGCCTCCGACGGCAAGCCCATGGACAGCAAGGGCTCCGAAGGCAAGGGCTACGAGGGCAAGGGCTCCGAGGGGAAGGGCTCGGAGGGCAAGGGCTACGAGGGCAAGGGCGAGGACTCCAAGACCCCGCACGGCGGCGTGCACACCGGCGGCGGCGGGCTGGCCCTGTCCGGCGGCGGGCTCGCCTCCGGCGCGGTGCTGCTGCTCGGCGGCCTGGGCGCCGGGGCGGTCGCGCTGCGCCGCGGCCGCCGCACCTCCGCCGGCGCCACCGCCTGACGCCGACGCTGCCGCCTCTGGGCGCCTCCCCCTCACGGGTGGGGCGCACGGGGGCGGCGCGCCGTTGCGGGGGTCCGTGAGCGCCCCCGGACGAGGAGAGACGAGGAGGAGAAGGAGCGATGGGCGGTCCCGTCTCCGGAATGCCCCGACTGCTGCGCGGGGGGATGGGCGCGGCGGCGGTCGGTCTGCTGCTGATCTACAACTCGGTGGACACCGAGCCGGCCGACGACCCGGCGGCCGCCCCGGCCGCTCCCCCGGCGGCGTCCGCACCGGCCACCCCGGGGCCGACGACGCCCGCCGCCGCGACGTCGCCGGCCGCCGCGAAGCCGAGCCCGGCGGCCGCGCCCGCGGCACCGGCGCTGAAGCCCGCCAAGCCCACCCGGCTGCGGATCCCGCAGATCGGGGTGGACGCACCGTTCACCGAGCTGACCCTCAACGCGGCCGGCCAGCTCAACGCGCCGCCGCCGGACGACAAGAACCTGGTCGGCTGGTACCGGGACGGCGTCACCCCCGGCGAGCGCGGCAGCTCGGTGGTCGCCGGGCACGTGGACACCACCAAGGGCCCGGCGGTGTTCCTGCTGCTGAGCCTGCTGCTGCCGGGCAACAAGGTCGAGGTGACCCGCGCGGACGGCACGGTCGCGGTGTTCGCGGTGGACGAGGTGGAGACCTACGCCAAGAACGCCTTCCCCGACCAGAAGGTCTACGGGAAGACGCCCGACGCCCAGCTGCGGCTGATCACCTGCGGCGGCACCTACGACAAGAAGCGGAAGGACTACCTCGACAACGTGGTGGTCTTCGCGCACCTGGAGTCCTCGCGCAAGGCCTGACGGACCCCGGACGCGGACGACCGCCGGTCCCCTCGGGGGCCGGCGGTCGTCCGTTCCGTCGCGCGCGGGTGCCGCTCAGCCGCGCACGGTGGCCTCGAAGGCGTGCAGGTAGGGGTTGACGGGGCGGACGACCGCGACGTCCAGTCCGGCCTCCTCCATCAGCCGCACCATGCTCGCCTCGGAGTGCTTGGCGCCGCCGACGTTGAGCATCAGCAGCAGGTCCATCGCCGTGGTGAAGCGCATCGACGGGCTGTCGTCGACCAGGTTCTCCACCACCACGACCCGGGCCCCCGGACGGGCGGCGGCGACCACGTTGGCGAGGGTGCGCCGGGTGCTCTCGTCGTCCCACTCCAGGATGTTCTTGATGATGTAGAGGTCGGCGCGGACCGGGATGTCGATCCGGCAGTCGCCGGGCACCAGCCGGGCGCGGGCGGAGAACGCGCCGCCGTCCTGCAGCCGGGCGTCCGCGCCGGCGACCACCTTGGGCAGGTCCAGCAGGGTGCCGTGCAGGGCCGGGTGCTTCTCCAGCAGGCTGGCCAGGACGTGGCCCTGGCCGCCGCCGATGTCGACCACCGAGTCCACGCCGGTGAGGTCCAGGTACTCGGCGAAGTCCTGGGCGGACTGCCGGCTGGAGGTCGTCATCGCCTTGTCGAAGACCTTGGCGGAGTCGCCCCCGTCGCTGTGCAGGTAGTCGAAGAACTCCTTGCCGAACAGCTCGGGGAAGACGTTGCGGCCGGAGCGCACCGCCTCGTCCAGCTTGGGCCAGGCCTCCCAGGTCCACGGCTCGGTGCACCAGAGGGAGATGTAGCGCAGCGAGTTGGGGGCGTCCTCGCGCAGCAGCCGGGACATCTCGGTGTGCTCGAAGCGGTCGTCGGCGGTCTCGGCGAAGATGCCGTAGCAGGTGAGCGCGCGCATCAGCCGGCGCAGCTGGCGGGGCTCGGTGTCCAGGGCGGCGGCGAGGTCGGTCACGGCGGTCGGGGTGTCCCCGAGGGCGTCGGCCACGCCGAGCCGGGCGGCCGCGCGGACGGCCGCGGCGCAGGCGGCGCCGAAGACGAGCTCGCGCAGGCGCATCGCGGCCTGGGGACTGGTGGCGGGTGCGGTGGTCATGGGCGGTCTTCCTTGTCGACGGGTGGGGTGGCCGGGGTCGGGCGCGGTCCGGGTGCGGGGCCGGCGGGGCACGGGCTCAGCAGCGGCCGGAAGGCTCGGAGCGGTCGCAGGTGTTGCGGGAGAAGGTGTTGGCGCCGGCAGTGTCGCGGTCGGCGATGTCGGCCGGGCTGTTGCCGCTCAGGCGGTTGTCGGAGACGGTCGCCCGGGCGTTGGAGACGCCGACGACGCTCTTGAACAGCACGATGCCGCCGGAGAAGTCCGAGCTGCCGACGTTGTCGTGCACCTCGTTGTCGGTGACCCGGGTGTCCTCGGTGCCGGTGAGCACGATGCCGGCGCCCTGGATGGCGCCCAGGCGCGGGTTGGCCGGGCAGAACCGGTTGTTGGCGACGACCCGGTTCTTCCGGACGTCGAGGTCCCCGGCCCGCGGGACGCCCTCGTCGCCGACCACGAACACGCCGCCGCAGTTGCCGGTGATCTCGTTGCCCTGGACGGCGAGCCCGCGCAGGCGGCGGACGGTGACGCCGACCCGGTTGCCGGTCAGCACGTTGCCCTCCACGACGGTCCCGCCGGTGTCGGGCGCGCCGCCCTCGCGGTAGGCGTAGTTGGCCAGGAACACGCCGGACTGGCCGTTGTCGACCGAGCGGTTGCCGACGATGGCGGCCCGGGTGGACATCTCCTGGCTGATGCCCTGCTGGGCGTTGTCGTGGACGTAGGTGGCGCGCACGGCCAGGCCGGTGGTGCCGCTGGCGTCGATGCCGTTCCTGGTGAAGCCGGTGACGGCGAGGGCCTCGACCGTGACGTCCGCCAGCGGGGCCGCCTCGGTGCCGACCACGCAGATGCCGTGCCCGGCGGTGGCGCAGGCGTTCTCCGTGCCGTCCCCGGGGGTGATCACGCTGGCCGGGCCGGAGCCCCGCAGGGTGAGGCCGGGCGTGGTGATGCGGACGCTGCCGCGGAAGGTGCCGGGGAGGAGCTGGATCGTGTCGCCGGACTTCGCGGCGTCGACGGCCTGCTGCACCGATGCGCCCGCGGGGACGAGGTGCAGCGTGCCCTGCTCGGCGGCGTGCGCCGCGGGCACGGCGGCCAGGGTGGCGAGGGCGGTGGTCAGGGCGGTGGTGGCGGCCGCGGCGGCCGCGGCGAGGTGGTGGACCCGTCGCGTGGGCATGAGTGGTGACCTGTCTCTCCGGCGCGCTCGGGGATGCGGCCGGGGCCGGCCGGGCGGCGCTGTGGTACGCGGTGTGCGGGACTGGGACCGACGCGGCGCACGCGTTGACGCGCCGTGTGCGGGTGGTGACGGCCGGTGGGTGCGGCCGAGTCGACGCTAAGGGCGGCCGGGTGGGCCCGCCACCAGGGCTGGGCTGCGGGACTGACGGGGCGTCGGCCGACCGCGTGGCCGGGGTGCGCGGCGGGGGCACGGACGGCCGGCCGGGGCGCGCGGCGGGGGTGGCGGCCGCGTGACATCCTCGGGGCCATGACCACCGCACCCGCCGCGCCGCTCAGCACCGTCCGCAACCCGATCGGCGCCCACGTCCCGGTGGCCGCCCGCGGGCTCGCCGGGACGGGCCTGGCCTACGCGCGGCGGGTCGGCGCCGAGACGGTGCAGGTGTTCGTGGCCAACCCGCGCGGCTGGGCCACTCCCCCCGGCAACCCGGCCCAGGACGAGGAGTTCCGGGCCACCTGCGCCGAGCAGGGCGTCCCCGCCTGGGTGCACGCGCCCTACCTGATCAACTTCGGCTCGGACAACCCCGCCACCCGCGAACGCTCCGCCGACTCGCTGCGCCACTCCCTGCGCCGCGGGCACGCGATCGGCGCGCTCGGCGTCGTCCTGCACACCGGCTCGGCCGTCGGCACCGCGCCCGGCGGCGGCTCCCGCCGGGCCGAGGCGATGGCCCAGGTCCGGGCCGACGTGCGGCCGCTGCTGGACGAACTGGACGCCCTCGGCGGGGACGCCCCCTGGCTGCTGCTGGAGCCGACCGCCGGCCAGGGCAACTCGCTCTGCTCCCGGCTGGAGCAGCTCGCCGAGTACGTCGAGGCGCTGGACGGCCACCCCAGGGTCGGCGTCTGCCTGGACACCTGCCACGCCTTCGCCGCCGGCCACGACCTCGCGGAGCCCGGCGGCGTCACGGCCGCGCTCGACGCGCTGGCCGCCGCGGCCGGCCCGGGCCGGCTGCGGCTCATCCACGCGAACGACTCCGAGGACGTCGTCGGCGCCCGCAAGGACCGGCACGCCAACATCGGCGCCGGGATGATCGGCGCGGAGCCGTTCCGCGAGCTGTTCGAGCACCCGGAGACGGCGGGCGTCCCGCTGGTCGTGGAGACCCCGGACCGCAAGCACGGCGGGGACGGCACCGGGCACGCGGCCGACATCGCCCTGCTCAAGGAGCTGCGCGACCGGGCCGCCGTCCACGTCTGACCCACCCGGGCTGCCGGGCGCCGCCACCGGTGCGAGGCTGGAGCGCGTACCGCCTCCGGCCCTGTGGGGGACTTCCCATGAGTGAGCGTTGCCAGCCAGACGTCCAACGGTGCGCGCGGGCGCAGGCCCCGGCCGTACCGGGCCGACCGGGCCGACCGGGCACCGGGGAGCGCCGATGAGCCCGGCCGGGCGGCTCGCCGCCCTGCCGTGCGGGCGCCGGGGCAAGTGGGTGGTGCTCGGCCTGTGGCTGGTGCTGCTGATCGCCACCGGCCCGCTCGCCGGGAAGCTGATGGGCGCCGAGGACAACCAGGCCTCCAGCTGGCTGCCCGGCGACGCCGAGTCCACCCGGGTGCTCACCGAACAGCGGGCCTTCCAGCCGGTGGACACCGCGCAGGCGGTGGTGGTGTACCAGCGGCCGGGCGGCATCACCCCGGCCGACCGGGCCGAGGCCGCCCGCGACGCCACGGCCTTCGCCTCCGCCCCGCACGTGGTCGGGACGGTGGTCGGCCCGGTGGTATCGGCCGACGGCCAGGCCATGCAGACCATCGTGCCGGTCGACATCGGCACCAACGGCTGGAACGACCTCAAGCCCGCCGTCGACAGCATGCGCAGCACGGCCGCCGACGGCAGCAACGGCATGACCACCCACGTGACCGGCCCCGCCGGGGTCGGCGCCGACCAGGCCGAGGCCTTCGCGGGCATCGACGGCACCCTGCTGGCCGCCACCGTCAGCGTGGTGATCGTCCTGCTGCTGCTCACCTACCGCAGCCCGGTGCTGTGGGCGCTGCCGCTGGTCTCCGCCGCCGGCGCGCTGATCGTCTCCCAGGCGATCATCTACCTGCTCGCCGAACACACCGGACTGACCGTCAACGCGCAGAGCGCCGGAATCCTGATCGTGCTGGTCCTCGGCGCCGGGACGGACTACGCGCTGCTGCTCACCGCCCGCTACCGCGAGGAGCTGCGCCGGCACGAGGACCGGCACGAGGCGATGGCCTTCGCCCTGCACCGGGCCGGGCCCGCCATCCTCGCCTCCTCGGCGACGGTGGTCGCCTCGATGCTCTGCCTGCTGATCGCCGAGATGAACTCCACCAGCGGCCTCGGACCGGTCTGCGCGATCGGCGTGCTCGTCGCCCTGTTCGCCATGCTGACCCTGCTGCCGGCCCTGCTGGTGATCGCCGGACGGTGGGTGTTCTGGCCGGTCAAGCCCGACTACGACACCCCGGAACCGACCAGGACCGGCCGCTGGGCGCACATCGGGGCGTGGATCGGCCGCCGGCCGCGCTCCGTCTGGATCGGCACCGCGCTGGCCCTCGCGGCCTGCTGCATCGGGCTGGTCTCGCTCAACGCCACCGGGCTCAGCACCGCCGGGAGCTTCACCGGCACACCGGACTCGGTGGTCGGCCAGCAGGTGCTGGAACAGCACTTCCCCGGCGGGACGGGTGCGCCGCTGACGATCATCTCGACCGAGGCCGGGGCCCCGGCCGTCCGGGCCGCCGCCGGGGCGACCGCCGGCGTGGCGGCCACCTCACCGCCGGTCGCCCACGAGGGGCAGGCGCTGTTCCAGGCCACGCTCACCGACCCGCCGGACAGCCAGGCCGCCAAGGACACCGTCGACCGGGTGCGGGCCTCCGTCCACGCCGTCCCGGGCGCGGACGCCAAGGTCGGCGGCAGCACGGCGGTCATCCTGGACGCCGGGCGCGCCGCCGCCGCCGACAACCGGGCGATCATCCCGCTGGTGCTCGGGGTGGTGCTGGTCATCCTGACCATCCTGCTCCGGGCGCTCACCGGGCCGCTGGTGCTGATCGCCACCGTGGTGCTGTCCTTCGCCGCGACGCTCGGGATCAGCGCCTTCTTCTTCGAGCACGTCTTCCACTTCGAGGGCCAGGACAACGCGTTCCCGCTGTTCGTGTTCGTCTTCCTCGTCGCCCTGGGGATCGACTACAACATCTTCCTGATGACGCGCGTCCGGGAGGAGGCCGTCCACCACGGCACCCGGCAGGGGGCGCTGACCGGCCTGTCCGCCACCGGTGGGGTGATCACCTCGGCCGGCCTGATCCTGGCCAGCACCTTCGCCGTGCTCGGCACGCTGCCGGTGGTGGGCTTCGCCGAGATCGGGTTCGCGGTGGCGCTGGGCGTCCTGATCGACACCCTGGTGGTGCGGTCGGTGCTGGTCACCGCGCTCACCATGGACATCGACCGGCACATGTGGTGGCCCAGCCGGCTCTCCCGGACGACGGGGCCGGGCGAGCGCGTCCCGGTCGAACAGGTGTGAGCCGGAACGCCGCGGCGGCCCGGCGGGGGTGACCGGAGGACCCCGCGGGAGGACGGCGGCCCGGCGGGGGTAGCCGGAGCGGCGCCCCCGCCGGACAGGCGTGAGCCCGGGGACCGCGCGGCGGTCCCCGGGCTCAGCCGATCACGAGCGGTCAGCCGCCGATCTCGAACTCGTCCTCGTGCTGGTGGGCGTTGAGCCAGTTGGCGTGCGGGCCGAACAGGCCGACACCAGCCGAACCCGACTCCAGGCTGGCCGAGCTCGACGAGCCGGACGCGTGGTGACCGCCCGCCACGGCCGCGGTCGGCACCGCGACGACGGCGCCGACGACCGCCGTGACCACGGCGAGCTTGCGGATGTTCCCACGAAGCGACATCTGATGTCCTCTTGGTTGGTGTCTGGTCCTCGCCCCGGGCCCCCGACCGACCGGTGGACCGTTCGACGGCGCGGGCGGACGCCCCCACGGGGAGGCGCCGCGCCAAGGTTTGCACACGAATCCGCACATTCCGCACGGAACCGCAACCGGACTGGGGCATCCGGGTGATGACGCCCCTCCCCCGAGTGAACGCCTTCGGACACCCGGGCGCAGCGCGGCCGAGGCGGTCGGCCGGCCCGGGGCGCTCCCGCCGTCCGCTCGGTCACGAGGGAACCGGTCCCGGGTCGCGGCGGCGTCCGCCGAGGCCTCGCGCCGATCCCGCCGCCCCCACCGCTCGCGCCGATCCCGCCGCTCGCACCGGTCGCGTCGATCCCGCCGAGCCCACCGCTCGCGCCGATCCCGCGGCTTCCGCCGCTCGCGCCGCGGTCGGCGCGCGCTCGGCCGCGCGGCCGTCTCCCCTGCCGTAAGCCCCGATTGTCCCGGTCCGCACCGGAGGTCACCAGGAATTTCCCGTCCCGGGTCTACCCGCGTAGCCAAAGGGTCGGCACACTAGCGCACGCAACTCACCAGTTTTTACTATCTGATGACGGAGCGTTCGCCATGGCCCCCTCCATATCCATCCGCCGGTTCCTGACCACGGCCCCCGCCGTCGCCGCGCTCACCGCCGCCACCGTGCTCACCGCGGTCGCCCCCGCCCAGGCCGCGCTGCCCACCCCGATATCCGCCGCCACCGCCCGCAGTTACCTCGCCGGGATGCCCGCCACCGCCGAGACCCACGGCGACAGCTACGACCGGACGCTGTTCCCGGCCTGGATCACCATCAGCGGCACCTGCGACACCCGCGAGTGGATCGTCAAGCGCGACGGCAGCAACGTCACCACCGACACCTCCTGCAAGGCCACCGGCGGCAGTTGGTCCTCCGTCTATGACAACGTCACCACCACCAACCCGTCGTCCTTCGACGTCGACCACCTGGTGCCGCTGGCGGAGGCCTGGGCCTCCGGGGCGTGGGCCTGGACCACCGCCCAGCGCCAGGCGTTCGCCAACGACGTCAGCCGGCCGCAGCTGCTCCTGGTCTCCGCGAGCAGCAACCGTTCCAAGGGCGACCGCGACCCCGCCGAGTGGCTGCCCCAGGCCTCGTACCAGTGCACGTACGCCCGGGCCTGGGTGCAGGTCAAGCAGTACTACAACCTCACCGTGGACAGCGCCGAGAAGACCGCGCTGACCGGCATCCTCAACAACTGCTGACGCCCCACCCGCACTTCCGGCCCGGCGCGGACCCCCGCACCGGGCCGGTGGCACGTCCCGGACCGCCGCGCGTCCCACGCCGCCGTCCCGGGACGCTCCGGGGACCGTCCCGGGACGGCGAACCGTGGTGGCCGGGGCCCTGCCGCTCCTAGCGTGGCGAGCGAAGGGTCCGCCGAGGGGGCGGACCGCACGAACCCCGAGGAGAACCGTGGTGATCCGTACCCTGGCCAAGCGCGCCGCCGTGGTGGCGGCGGCCTCCGCCGTCACCGTGACGATGCTGGCCGGCACCGCGAGCGCCAACACGCAGGTCGGCTACGTCGGTGACCACCAGGCCAACAACTGGACGGCGGTGTGGTGCGTCCAGCACGACATCAACCACTTCGCCCAGAACAGCTGGTACCCGCACATCGACGAGGACGGCTACTGGGGCCCGAAGACCAAGAACGCGGTGGTCTGGTTCCAGGGCCGGCTGATCAGCGGCGCCAAGTACGCCGACGGCATCGTGGGCCCGCGCACCGGGGACCTCCTGCTCGGCTACGGCGACGAGGACCAGGACGCCAAGTGCCGCGCCGCGCTGCCCACTTCCTCCTGACCGGAGCACGACGCGACGGCTGAGCCCGCTCCGCCCCGCCCCACCCGGGGCAGCGGCGCGGCCGATGCCGCCGCCCACGCACGCCGGTCGGCCGGGCGGCTCCCGGCCGACCGGCCCCCGCACCGGACCCGACGCCGCCCCCGCGCCACCGACCGGCCGGGGGCGGCGGCCTTCCCGCCCACCTCCCGACAGCCAGGAAACAGGTACCACCCGATGACCCAGGACTCCGCCCCGTCCCTCCCCGGCCGCCGTTCCGTCCTGGCCGGTGCGCTCGCGCTCGGCACCGGCGCCCTGCTCGGCACCGCCCTGCCCGCCACCGCGGCCCAGGCCGCCACCGCCCGGCAGACCGCCACCGGCCCGACGATCGCCGACACCGGCACGTGGGGCGCCCGCCCGTCCAGCAGCCCGATCAACGTGCTGGCCGGCGCGCCCGACAAGGTGATCGTGCACCACACCGCGACCGCCAACACCACGGACTACTCGCAGGCCGCCGCGTTCTCCCTGGCCCGCTCCATGCAGACCTACCAGATGGACAGCGAGGGCTGGATCGACACCGGCCAGCACTTCACCGTCAGCCGCGGCGGCTACGTCGTCGAGGGCCGCCACAACAGCCTCTCCACGCTGCGCAGCGGCACCCAGCACGTGGAGTCGGCGCACTGCACGTCGCAGAACACGGTGGCCATCGGCATCGAGAACGAGGGCACCTACAGCACCGTCGACCCGCGCAGCGAGCAGTACACCGCGCTCGTCGGCCTGATCACCTACATCTGCCAGCAGTACGGGCTGCGCGCCTACCAGGTCTACGGCCACCGGGACTTCAACAACACCGAGTGCCCCGGCGACCGCCTCTACGCGCTCATCCCGCAGATCCGCCGCGACGTGGCCGCGCGGATCGGCGGGGACCCGACCGGACCGGTGTGGCCGATGCTCTCCAACGGCGCCTCCGGGGAGAAGGTCAAGACCCTCCAGTACCTGCTGGTGCAGCACGGCGCGACCCTGACCGTGGACGGCTCCTACGGCCCCGCCACGCAGGCCGCCGTCACCGCCTTCCAGAACACCACGCACGCCGCCGCCGACGGCGTCGCCGGCAACCAGACGTGGAGCCAGGCCGTCTCCCCGCTCACCCGCGGCGCCTCCGGCAGCGCGGTGACCGCCGTGCAGAGCCAGCTCGTCGCGCACGGCGTCGCGCTGACGGTCGACGGCTCCTTCGGGCCGGGCACCCAGGCCGGCGTGGTGACCTTCCAGAAGTCGGCGGGCCTGCCCGCGGACGGCGTGGTGGACGCCCGCACCTGGAGCCGGCTGCTCGCCTGACACCCCGCTCCCCTCGCCGTTCCCCCGCCCCGCACGGACTCCGACGCCGTGCGGGGCGGGCCGCGTCGGCGCCCGAACCGGCCTGGTCAGCAGCTGTCTCCACCGAACCGGCCGGGGTGTCTCCACCCGCAGGTGGGACGTCCCAGGGACGCCGTGAAGCCTGGTGGGACGCCCCGGCGGCACGGAGAGTTGGCGGCACCGCCTGATCACCCGACAGGCACCCGGAGGGGATGACCGTGATACGAATCTCGGCCGCGCGCGGAGCCGCCGCAGCCACCCTGGCCTTCGTCACCCTGGCCCTGCTGCCCGCCCAGGCACAGGCGCAGGACTCGACCACCTGGGTCCAGCGCAACCTGGCCGGCATCGGCTACCTGCCCGCCAGCGGCGTCGACGGCACCTACGGCCCGAACACCAAGGCCGCGGTGCGCAGCTTCCAGCACGACAACGGGCTCGACGAGGACGGCGTCTACGGCGCCCGCACCGAACTCGCCCTGCACAACAAGGTCGCCGAGGTCCAGCGGGCCGTCGGCACGAGCGCCGACGGCGCCTACGGCCAGGGGACGGCCGGCGCCGTCACCAGCTGGCAGGGCGGCCACAGCCTGGACGCCGACGGCGTCGCCGGACCGGCCACCATGAACGCGCTGCACGTCGCCCGGACGGTGCAGATCACCGCCCAGTGGAAGTTCGGCAGCCACGGCTGGAGCGTCAACGGCCAGTTCGGCTGCCTGGACCAGATCTACGTCCACGAGAGCGGCTGGAAGGTCTACGCGACCAACCCGTCCTCCGGTGCGTACGGCATCCCGCAGGCGCTGCCGGGCACCAAGATGGCCTCCGCCGGCTCCGACTGGCAGACCAACCCGGCCACCCAGCTGGCCTGGGGCCTGGACTACATCAAGAGCCGCTACGGCGACCCGTGCTCGGCGTGGAGCTTCTGGCAGTCCCACAACTGGTACTGACCGGACGGGCACGACGCCCACACCCTCCCGCACCTCCCGCACGTCCCGCAGCTCCCCGGGCCCGCCCGGGGAGCTCCCGGCCGCAACCGGACCGGCACCGCCCACGCAACACTCCCCGAGGAGACCGATGTGAACAGCACTCCCCTCGACCGCCGCTCGCTGCTGCGCTACGGCACCGGCGCGGTGGCCGCAGCCGGAATCGCGGCGCTCACCGACGTGGCCCTCGCCCGCCCCGCGGCCGCCTACGGGTGGTCCGGCAACCTCGGCCAGGGCTCGTCCGGAGCCGCCGTGACCGAGCTCCAGATCCGCGTGGCGGGCTGGGCGGCGGACTCCGCATCCCAGACCTACGTGGCCGTGGACGGCTCCTTCGGGCCCGGCACGGCCGCCGCCGTGCGCCGCTTCCAGGCCGCGTACGGGCTGAGCGCCGACGGCGTGGCCGGCCCGCAGACCTTCGGGGCGCTGAACGCGCTCGAGAAGTCGGACGGCTCGACCGCCCACTTCAACTGGTCGGAGTTCACCAGCCACGACGGCGCGGGCTTCGGCGGCGGAAACGTCGGGTCCGGCGAGGTGCGGGAGAACGTCCGACGCACCATGTACAAGCTGGAGGCGCTGCGGAAGAAGGCCGGCGACCGGTCGATCACCGTCAACTCCGGATTCCGCAGCACCTCGTACAACGCCCAGGTCGGCGGCGCGGCCAACTCGATGCACACCTACGGCGTCGCCGCGGACATCGCCGTGTCGGGCCTCTCCACGCTCGCCGTCTACCGGATCGCCGAGACCTGCGGCTTCTCCGGCCTCGAGACGTACACCGTCTCGTGGCAGCACGTGGACAGCCGTGTCGAGCACGGCTCCTACGGGTCGGGCTCCTGGTGGTGGCAGGACGGCGTCGCCTGACGCCCCGTCCCCTGCCCCGAGCGGGGCGTGCGACGCGAGCGGCCCGTGGGCCCCGACCCCTCGCAGGGGGTCGGGGCCCACGGGCTTCGCGCGTGCGGCGCCTCGGGTGTGTGCGGCGCGGGCCGCGCGGCGGTCAGGCCCCGCGGCGGAACACCCGCCTGCCGGTGACGGCCAGTGCCACCCCCGCCGCGACCGTCAGGCCGAGCGGGACGGGCGTCCGCAGCAGGTACCCCAGCCGGCCGTCAGTGCGCGCTGCCCGCACACTGCCGCCGGCTCCGACCGCCGCGGGCCCGGCCGCCGCCCGGCCCTCGGCCGCACCGCCGGCCGCTCCGCCGGCCGGCTCCCCGTGAGCCGTGCGGCAGGCCTCCGCCCTGTTCCAGAGGTCGAGCAGACGCCCCGTGTCGCCCGCGCAGACGCCGGCGATGCTCTCCACGGCGTCCCGCGGCGGGAATTGCTTGCCGTTCACCCACCGCTCCCACGAGGACTTCGCGTAGTGCGTGCGTTCGCTGATCCCCGCGTACGTCAGGCCTGACCTGGCCTTCAGCAGCTGGAGTTCCCTGGTGAGCTCCCCGGCCGGGGCCGGAGTCGTGTTCTCGGCTGCCTGTCGGCTGCCCATGCTGTGTCCCCCGCTTCGTTCTGACGTGATCCGAGGTGATCGGTGTGGTGTCGTGAGGCCGTCGTCCCCGTCCTTCCGTCGGCGGCCCCTGCTCATCAGAGTGGTCTCCCCGGCTCCGGTGTTACCGGCAGGTTCAACTTTGCGACATCGGCAGGGCAGATTCGAGCCGCCGTCCGGCGCCCCAGCCGTCTCCGGGACGTCTCACCGCCCCGAGCTGCGACTTGAGACGCCGGCCCGGATCAAGTTGAGACACCACCGGCATACGGAGGGTGACGCTCCACCCCCGGATCGACCGGACACGACCGGGTTCGACCGGGGTCGAGCGGTCTCGACCGAGCTCCACCGGGAGGGATCGAAGACGGTCCGAATACCTCCGCTTTACGAAGTAGTCTGAAAGGCGATCAGTTTTCCCGCTCCCCGCGCCGACACGTCCCACGAGGTAATCACGCCATGAGCAAGGGCTGGCAGCCGTTCCCTGACGACCTCTCGGACGAATCCCGGGCGCTGGCCGAAGAGCTCCGCGCGGTCAAGGACACGCACCGGCTGTCCTTCGCCGACCTCGGGCGCAGGACCGGTCTCAGCAAGGCCTCCTGGGAGCGGTGGACGAACGGGAAGCGACTCATCGGCGAGCAGGCCCTGGACGCGCTGATCGCCGCGGTGGAGTGCGACGGCGACCGGCTGCACGCGCTGCTGCGCCGGGCCGAGGCCGCCCGGCAGCCGGGGTCCGCCGATCCCGGGGAGTCCGGCGCGGCGGCCGACGGGCAGTCCGACGGGCGATCCGCCGCGGAGCCGGTAGCCGAAGCCGTGCCGGCCGTGGCGGCCGTGGTCGCCCCGCCGGTGGTCGCCCGCCGGTGGCGGCCCGCCGCCCTGCTGGGCCTCGCGGTCGCCGCCGTGCTCGCCCTCCTCGCCGTCCTCTCCCCCGGCGACCGGGGCGACCGGCAGGACCGGGCGGCCCCGCCGCCACCGGCGACCGCCACGGACACCGGACCGGCACCGCTGTGCCAGGGCGCGGGGTGCGAGGACAAGGACCCGCACGCCATGGGGTGCGACGCCGACGAGCGCACCGTGATGACCGGCAACGTGGGCAAGGTGATCCTCTACGTCCACTACAGCCACCGCTGCCGCGCCGCCTGGGCCGGGATCACCGACGGCGGCCCGGGCGACAGCGCCACCATCACCACCGGCACCGGCCTGCACGAGACCGCCCTCATCCACTGGGGCTACGACAACTACTCGGCCATGGTCGACGCGAGCCCCGCCGACACCACCCTGCGCGTGTGCGGCACCCAGCAGAACGGCAGCGCCTGCACCGAGACCGTCAGCGACCCGGCCACCCGGGCCGCCGTCCTGACGCGGTCCGCCGACCCGGAGGCCGCACCCACCGGCCGGTGACCCCGGGCGTCCCTTGGGACGGGGACGGCGTCCCGGGGACGCCCGGACGTCCGGCGCCGGATCCACCCTCCGGCCGCCCGCCCGCCGTCGGGACCGGCGGCCACGGCGCCCCCACCACCCGCTGACGACCCGTCGGCCGGCAGGTGGTCCGCTCACCCGCCCCGGGCCGTTCCCGCTCCCCGGGGCCGGTGAGCGCCTCCTGACCCGAACGGGTCCGGCCGGCGGGCGGGCCGACGGGACGGGTCCTAGGTTGCGGTGTGTGGGGGTTACCTGAGCGAGAGGTGTCGACTGGCATGGCTGGCAAGTTCGAGCTGTACACGGACGAGAGCGGGATGCACCGGTTCCGGCTCAAGGCGAGCAACGGGACCATCGTGGTCACCGGCGACCCGCAGGAGAGCAAGGACGACTGCCTCAGGAGCATCGAGTCGATCCGCAAGCTCGCCCCGTACGCGGAGCTCAAGGAGTCCGCCGGGTCCCTCTGACGCGGTGCGGCACGGGAACGCGGGTCGGCGGTGCAAATCGCCGACCCGCGTTCGCTTGTTCGACAGATCCCTTTGGCCGGGTGCACGCCGGACGCGGACAGAACGATGGCATGCGCGTCGTCATCGTCACCGAATCCTTTCCGCCCGAGGTCAACGGAGTCGCCCACAGCGTGCTGCGGACGGCCGAGCACCTGGCCCGCCGGGGCCACCAGTCCCTCGTCGTCACCCCCGCCCCCGCGCGCGGTGCCGAGTGCCCGCCGCACACCTTCGGCGGCGCCGGGGAGGTGGAGCTGCCGGTGGTCCGCATCCCGTCGGTGCCCCTGCCCGGGTACCCGCAGGTGCGGATCGCGCTGCCGAGCCGGCACCTGGCGGCAGCCGTCGCCGGACACCGGCCCGACATCGTGCACCTGGCCAGCCCGTTCGTGCTCGGCGCCCGCGGGATGCAGGTCGCGACCCGGCTCGGCGTGCCCGCCGTCGCCGTCTACCAGACCGACCTCGCCGGGTACGCGCACGCCTACCGGGCCGGGCGGGGCCTCGGGGAGGCCGCCGCCTGGCGGCGGATCCGTGCCGTCCACCGGGCGGCCGCCCGGACCCTGGCGCCCTCCACCCCCGCCGCGCAGGACCTCACCGCGCACGGCGTGCCCCGGGTGCAGCTGTGGCCGCGCGGAGTCGACTCGGCGCGCTTCCACCCCCGCCACCGGGACGAGGCGCTGCACCGGGCGCTCGCCCCGGGCGGCGAGGTGCTCGTCGGGTACGTCGGGCGGCTGGCCCCCGAGAAGCGGGTCGACCTGCTGACCGCCGCCTCCGCACTGCCGGGCGTGCGGGTGGTGGTGATCGGGGACGGACCGTCCGCGCCCGGGCTGCGGGCCTCGATGCCGGGCGCGGTCTTCCTCGGCCGCCGCACGGGTGAGGAACTCGCCCGCTGCTTCGCGACCCTGGACGTGTTCGTGCACACCGGCCCGCTGGAGACCTTCTGCCAGACCATCCAGGAGGCGATGGCCAGCGGGGTACCCGTGGTCGGCCCCGCCGCCGGCGGCCCGCTGGACCTGGTCGCACACCACCGGACCGGCCTGCTGGTGCCGCCGCGGGACGGCGCCGCCGTCGCCCGGGCCGTCGCCGAACTGGCCGCCGACCCCTCCAGACGGGCCGCCTACGGGCGGGCCGGGCGGGCCGAGGTCACCGCGCGGACCTGGGAGGCCGTCGGCGACCTGCTGCTACGGCACTACGCGGAGGTGCTCGCCGAGCACCACGGCGTGCCGCTGCCCCCGGTCGTGGACTCCCCGGCGGCGACCGCGCCGGCCGTGCTCGCGGAGGAGCTGCCGGCATGACCACCCCGTTCGACCCGACCGGCGAGGGCGGCCCGGGCGGCCGCGAGGCGCTGACCATCGTGCGGCTCGCCAACTTCGTCACCCCGGTCTCCGGCGGGCTGCGCACCGCGCTGCGCCACCTCGGCGCCGGCTACCTGGCCGCCGGACACCGGCCGGTGCTCGTCGTGCCCGGCGAACGGCGCCACGAACAGCAGACCGAGCAGGGCCTCGTCGTCACCCTGCCCGGACCGGTCCTGCCGGCCAGCGGCGGCTACCGGGTGCTCACCGACCGACGCGCCGTCGCCGCCGAACTCACCCGGCTGAAGCCCGACCGGCTGGAGGTCTCCGACCGCACCACGCTGCGCTGGACCGGCGACTGGGCACGCCGGCACGGCGTCCGCTCGGTGATGGTCTCGCACGAGAGCGCCGCCGGCGTCCTGCGCACCTGGGGGCTGCCCCGGCCGCTCGCCGACATCGCCGCGGACCGGCTCAACGCGGCCACCGCACGCGCCTACGACGCGGTGCTGTGCACCACCGGGTGGGCGGCCGCCGAGTTCCGCCGGATCGGCGTGCCCAACCTGGTCCGCGCCCCGCTCGGCGTGGACCTGACGGCACTGCAGCCCCTGCCACCGGCCGCCCGCGCGGCCGAGCGGGCCCGCTACGCCGAACCGGACCAGCCGCTGCTGGTGCTCTGCTCCCGGCTCTCCGCCGAGAAGCGGCCCGAGCGGGCGATCGAGGCCCTCGCCGCGCTCCGGGCCCGCCGGGTGCCCGCCGTCCTGGCCGTGGCCGGTGCCGGACCGTTGCGCGAGCGCCTGGTCGGCCAGGCCGACCGGCTGCGGTTGCCGGTGCGCTTCCTCGGGCACCTCGACCGACGGGAGGCGCTGGCCCGGCTGCTGGGCTGCGCGGACGTGGTGCTCGCACCCGGCCCGGTGGAGACCTTCGGGCTGGCGGCGACGGAGGCCCTGGCCTGCGGCACTCCGGTGGTGGTCAGCCGTTCCTCCGCGCTGCCCGCGCTGGTCGGCCGGGCCGGGGTGGCGGCCGCGGACACCGGCGCCGGCTTCGCCTCGGCGGTGCGCGAGGTGCTGGCCCGTCCGGAGGAGGCGCGGCGGTCCGCGGCCCGGGCGCAGGCCGAACGGTACGGCTGGCCGGCGGCGGTGGAGGCCTTCCTGGCGGCCCACGGGGTACCGGGCCGCGGCGTGGCGGAGGAGGGGCGGGATGGACGTGCTCGGCACCGGGCCTGACCGGGCTCCGGGCGGCCGGGCGGTGGACAGGCCCGTGGCGGACGGGCCGGCCGTGGACGGGGGGCGATCGGCTGCCGGTCGGCCGGTGGTCCGGTTCGTCGCGCTCGGGGACTCGTTGACGGAGGGCGTCGGGGATCCGGTCGCCGGGGGCTTGCGCGGCTGGGCCGCCGTCCTGGCGCGGTCCCTGGCGCCCGAGGGCCAGGACGTCGAGTTCACCAACCTGGCGGCCAGCGGGGCGCTCACCACCGATCTGACGACCCGCCAACTACCCGCCGCGCTCGCGCTGCGCCCGGCGGTCGCGGCCGTGGTGGTCGGCGGCAACGACACGCTGCGGGCGGGCTTCGACATCCGCCGCACCGCCCTGGAGCTGGACTCCACGCTGGGCGAGCTCTCCGCCCACGGCGCCGTCCTGCTCACCGCCTGCCTGCCCGACCCGGGCACCCTGCTCCGGCTGCCCGCGCCGCTCGCCCGACCACTGGCGCGGCGGATGCGGGCCGTCAACACCGTGGTGCACGCCCTGTCCACGCGTCACCGGGCGGTCCACCTGCACCTCGCCGACCTGCCCTGGTGCGCTCGGCGCCACCTGCTGAGCGCCGACCGGCTGCACCCCAGCGCCGAGGGCCACCACCTCATCGCCCACCGCTTCCACGCCCGGCTGGCCTCCGTCGGACACCCGCTCGGGCCCCCGCCCGCCACCGCTCCCGCCGAAGCTCCGCCCGGCCGTGCCGCGGACCTCTGGTGGATGGCCACCCGGGGCACCCGCTGGGTCGCCGCCCGCAGCGCCGACCTCCTGCCGGGTCTGCTCGCCCTCGCCGCCGTCGAGGGCGCCGCCCGGCTGCGGGGGGCGAGCGGACGGCACGACGAGCAGATGGCCCGGGCGACCGCCCAGGCGCTGGCCTCCCTGGGGTGACGCCCGGGGGCTCCGGCGGCCCCACCGGTCCGACGGCCCCGAACGGACCGGCGGTCGCGTGGACCGGGTGGCTCTCGTGGATCGGGAGGATCGGGCAGATCGGGCCGGCCGGGAGGATCGGGCCGGCCGCGCCGGGCACTGACGGATGATCAGCAGGGGTGTGGGGCGGGAACCGCGCGGGTACCGGTGGGAGTCGTCGCAAGGACACGGCGGTACGGATCGGGCGAGGCGGAGGGAGCGCTGGTGGAGGCGTCACCGGGGAGCGCGCGGGAGTTGCTGGCAGCGGCGGGAGTACTGTTCCCGGACGACCAGGGGCGGGTGCTGGTGGTGCGCCTGCCCTACGACCGGAGGCACCCGGTGGCGATCCCGGGCGGCGGGTGGGAGCCGCAGGACCGTTCGCCGCGGGAGACCGCGGTGCGCGAGGTGGTGGAGGAACTGGGCTTCACCCCCCGGCTCGGGCCCCTGGCCTGCGTGGACTGGACGCTCGACGACTCCCGGCCCCCGATCGCGGCCTACCTGTACTGGGCGGATCCCCTCACCCCCGAACAGGCCGCGGCCTTCACGCCGGATGCGGCGGAGGTCGGCGGCTGGGCCTGGCTGGCCCCGGAGCAGGTGGTCCACGCACTACCGCCGCGGCTGTCCCGGCGGGTGACGGCCTGCCTGCGGGTGCGCCGATCGGCCGGTCCGCTGGAGCTGGAGGACAGCAGGCCGGTCGGGCACACCCTCGACCACCTGCCGGCGGACGAACCGCCGCCCGCCTACACCGGGCTCGCCGCGGCGCCCGCACTGGCGGCGCCGCCGGGGCCGTCCCCATCGTCCCAGCCGTCCCTGTCGGCCCAGCCGCCGATGGACCGGGACACCTACATCGCCACCCGTCCGCGGATCCGGGCCAAGGCGCGGGCGCTGTTCACCGACGGCTCCGGCCGGGTGCTGCTGGTCCGCCTGCGGCCGTGGGACGGACCGCGGGGCCGGGAGGAGTACTGGACGCTGCCCGGCGGCGGGGTCGAGGCCGCCCGGGAGATGCCGCGGGCCGCGGCGCGGCGCGAGATCCGCGAGGAGCTGGGCTGGGAGGTCGAGCCGGGCCGGCTGCTGGCGGTCGACTGGCAACCGGGGGCGGCCGCCGACGCCCTGGCCGGCCCGGCGAGCGGGCGGGACACCGCCGTACTGGTGTACGTGTTCGACGGCGGCGTGGTGACGGAGCGGATGCTCGACTCGATCGCATTGCAGGAGGAGGAGCTGGTGGAGTGGCGGCTCTGCGACCCGGCTGAGGCGCGGTCCCTGCTGAACGAGCACTCCTGGGCCCGTACGGCCGCCTCGCTCGCCGCCAGGGAACGGGCGGGCGGGCCCGTCGAGCTGGTGCGCGGGCAGCCGACCGGGTAGTCGGGCCGCCCCGGGGGCTCACGGGTTCCGGTTCGGATCCCCCGAGTCCGGGGCCCGGGGCCCCCGGATTCCGGTCCGGGGGCACGTCGACGGCGGAGCTGTGGGCACGGGCGGACAGGCGCTGGGCCGGTGGGCCACACTGGGGGCATGCAGAACGCGATCACGGAGGTGCTGGCCGGCCGCCGGGTGGAGTCGGTCAGCGGCGGCGTCCGACTGGACCTCGCCTTCGACGGGCGGGTGTCCGTCCGGGTGGCGCACGAGTTCCGCTTCGCGGCGCCGTCCTTCGCCGCCCCCGCGGAGGTCGAGCACTTCTTCCCGGCGCTGACCTTCCGCCCGACCCCACCCCTGCTGGCGCTCGTCGGGCGGACCGTCGAGAGCGCCGCGATCACGCTGGCCGGCGGGCTGGAACTGGGCTTCGCGGAGGGCGGCGCGCTGTCCGTCCCGCCGCACGCGCGGCTCGCGCCGTGGAGCGTGGTGACCGCCGACGGCTCGGTGTGCGCGGGGCTGCCGGGCGGCGAGGTCAGCTGGACCGCGCCCGGCGGGGCCTGAGCCGCCGCCGGGCGTCGCCGGGACCGGACCGGTCCCGGCCGGGACCCGGTGGTCCTGTTCCCGTCCGGGCGATCCGGTCGCCGTCCCGACGGCCCGTTCGCCGTCCGGACGATCCGATGGGCGTCCGGACGATCCGATGGGCGGTCGTCAGACCTCCAGATCGGCCTCGACCTTGGTGAGCTGGTGGCGGGCCATCGCGAGGTTGGCGCGCCCCTTGTCCAGGGCGAGGTAGAGGAAGAGGCCCTTGCCGGTACGTCCGGTGAGCGGGCGGATCAGGTGGTACTGGGTACTGAGCGTGATCAGGATGTCCTCGATCCCGTCTCCGCCCAGTCCGAGCATGTCCATCGTGCGCATCTTGGCGCGCACCACGTCGGTGTTCCCGGCGGCGGCCACGTTGAGGTCCAGCCCGCCGGGGCCGTCGAGGGTCGCGAGCGCCATGCCGCTGTTGTAGTCGACGAGGGCGGCGCCGATGGCGCCTTCGATGGCGGTCATGGCCTGCTTGAGGGCGCCTGCTGCGTCGGTCATCTGGGTACTCCCGTTCGGTGGTTGGGTGGTTCTCGGTCGTCGGGTGGTTCTCGGTGGTTCGGTTCTCTGACGGTTCTCGGGGTGGGTCTCAGGGCGGGCCAGGGTCCGGACGGCCCCGGCCGGACCGGATCCGCCGTTCAGCCGGGCTCGCGGGGGTCCTTCGGCAGGAGGGCCTCGTTGAGCAGTCCGGCGATCCGCTGGGCGGAACGGCGCGCCTCCAGGTGCAACCGGCCGACGTTGACGTCCGGGTGCGCCAGGAGGGTCAGGACGCAGCTGCCACCGGCCGCGTAGGTGGCGACGTAGCCGTGCTCCCCGCGCACCAGCGACTCGCGGAAGTCGCCCTGGCCGGTGCTGTCGGCGAGCCGCTGGGCCAGTGACAGCGAGGCCGCGGTCATCGCGGCCAGGCCGGTGGGTTCCGTTCCGTGGGTGTCGTGCGCGACCAGCAGGCCGTCCACGCTGGCGACCAGGCCTCCCGCGAGGTGCGGGACACGATGCTTGACGGCGCGGAGTTCGGCGAGCAGCTCGGTCTCCAAGGCGATCAGTTGTCTCCTTCCGACACGCTGCTTGAGCGCCCGCCTCATGGCCGGGACGGCGGGGTCGCGGGCGGAGCGTCGTTCAAAGTCGGGCCTCCAGAAGGGTTCGGACCCGGGTCAGCAGCGCGATGTCCGGGTCGGGGACGGTCAGCGGGTGGGCCGCTGCCGTTGTCGGCGGGTGGGCGGGACGGTCGGCCGCCACGGACCCGGGGGGCGTGGCACCGGGGAGGATGCCGACGCCGGTGAGGGTGGCGCCGGGAACCCTGCGGTGCAGGCCTCCGGACCGGCGCGGCGGTGATGGCGCCTCGGATGCCGGGAGGGGCGGCACGGTCGGCGCCCCGACGGGCGGTGGAGCGAGCGGTGCGGCGAGCGGTGGAGCGGGTGGCGAAGCCAGGGCCGGTGAAGCGAGCGGTGGCGAAGCCAGGGGTGGCGAAGCGAGCGGTGGCGAAGCGAGCGGTGGTGCGAGCGGTCCGGCCTGGGAGGGTGCGGGCGGGAACACGGCCGGGGCGGCGGGTGTGACACCGGCCCGTGCCCCGAGTGGGGCGGCGAGCGGCACCCCGGGCGCCCCGGGCGGCGCGGCCCTCGGCGCCGCGTGCCGCGGGACGTCGAGCAGGCCGGCGTCGAGCAGTCCCGCGGCGGCCAGTCGGCGGACGTCCGCCGTCACGCCGAAGCCTGACCTGCCGAGCAGTCGGGCCAGGTCCGCCGGGGTTCTTCGGCCGTCGGCGTGGTCGAGAAGCTCGCGCTGGCGGCGACCGGGCGGACGCCGGTGGGCGTGGAAGCCCGCTACGGCGGGCCGGACGGGGGCGGTGTCCAGCCGCCCCCACGGCCAGATCTGGTCCAGCAGCCCGCTCCGGCGGTCCACCTCGCGGCGCAGCCGGTCGGCGTCGACCTCCGCCACCGGGCCTAGCCAGTGCCGGGCCTCGTGCTCGAACCGCCAGGTGCCGCCGGCCTGGTCGGCGAGGACGAAGAAGGCGGCGTCGAAGAGCGTGCCGAGGTGGCCGAGTTCGAGCTCCCCGCGGCCGATCAGGCCACGGTCGACCATCGCCTCGCCGACCCGGGCGTGCGGACCGTGGGCGCGGAGCAGCTCCGCCCAGTCCGCGGGCGCGATCCGGCCGCAGCCGGTGAGGAGGTCGGCCAGCCCCGGGGCCCGGGGTGAGTCGGCGTGGGTCACCCGGCCGTCCACGAGGTGCAGACTGCCGAGCGGGCCGTGCAGTGCGCCGGTGGCGCGGCGGGTGGCGAGCAGGCCGAGGGCCTCGCCCGGGGTCTGCGGCGGGGCGGACGGCGGGAGGGTGACGGGCTCCGCGATCGGCGTCGCGGCGGGCGTGGTGGAGGTCGTGCCGGGCCCCGCGGCGGGCACGGGTTCGGGTGCTGCGGGTGCGGCGGTGGAACCGGTGGCGGGATCGGTGGTGGGTGCGGCGTTCATGCGGACCACCGCCCGGGAGTCTGTCGGCGCCCGGCGGGGTGCCCGTGCGCGGCGGGCTGCTGGTGCCCGGGGACGTGCCGCTGCCGGGGGAGGTGTGCCCGGTGTGCCGGCCGGAAACCGCCGGCCCTCGTGGGTGTCGGGCTCACCCGAGCACCAGCTCCTCGGCGAGGCCCTGGAGGCGGTAGCGGGCGGCCGCGAGGTTGCCCTCCGCCCGGTCCAGCCAGAGGTGGAGGACGAGACGGCTGTCGAAGACGGTGTCGATGAAGCAGATCAGGTGGTAACTGCGGCCGGCAGTGACGATGATGTCCTGGAGCGGCGACCGCCGCTCCTCCGCCCCGGTGAAGGTCTGACTCTCAACCGTCGCCCGCACCAAGTCGGTTGCCTCGGCGGCGGCGGTCTCGTGGTCGCCGGCCGGGCATTCGCCGAGACCGCCGAGCGCAAGTCCGCTGCTCCAGTCGACCAGACTCGCGGAGCGGGCTCCGGTGATCGCCATCGCTCCGGCGAGGCATTCGTCGATACCCGGCACACCGGCTCCTTCGCGGGGGTCTGGGCGGCCGGGCGCAGCGCGACTCGGCCGGATTCGCCACCAGCAGTGGCGGGTTCGACACGGAAGGCTACTGCCGGATTGCATATGACGAACATTCCAATGGCATATTCACATCATTGGCAGTTACTTCCAGCCAAGGTATGACGGTGCGTCACCAGCCCGTGACAGTAGAACCGGCTGGCCCTGACGTTGCCACCCGCCGTCGCCCACCGGTCACCAGGAACGGGACCTTGGCTGATAACCGGCTGAGCAACAGGGTTTCGGCCACCGAAATGCGATAAAGGGGCCCGGCCGAGGCCGGCACCGCGAACGGGCCGCGAACGGGTGGCGATCGGACGCCGGGTGAAGGGCGAACGGACGGCGAACCGACCCCGCGGGAGACCGGCCCGCCGGACCCGGGCCACCGGGAACCGGGCTCAGACGTTCGGGACCCGCAGCCGGGCGATCGGGGTCCGCCGGACCGGCCCCGGGCATGCGGGCCCCGGGTAGGCGGGCTCCGGACGGACGGACTCACCACGGGCGGGCCCCGCCGGCCCCCGGACATCACGAAGGGGCCCGTTCCGCTGGACGGAACGAGCCCCTTCGGGTGGAGCGCCAGGCCCGGGTTGCACGGACTCTCCCTACTGAAAGTAGGACGTGCTCTGGTAGCACCGCTGACGCCTGCTCGAGAGATCTTTTCCTCTCGACGGGAAGAACACTAGCAGGTCATCGGCCCTGCTCAGAAACCGGGCGGGGCGGCCTGAAGCGAGCTGGACATGCGGGCGGAGGAGCGGCGGAGGGGGGCGGCGGTGCTTCCCGGAGCGGCCCGGAGCAGTCAGGCCCGACCGGCCGCCTGAGCGACCGTCCGGTCGACGTCCTCCGGCCCCGCCGCCTCCCGACCGGCGGCCCGGGTAGCGACACCCTG
Source organism: Kitasatospora sp. NPDC101176 (assembly GCF_044768035.1). Classification (NCBI taxonomy): domain Bacteria; kingdom Bacillati; phylum Actinomycetota; class Actinomycetes; order Kitasatosporales; family Streptomycetaceae; genus Kitasatospora; species Kitasatospora sp. NPDC101176. The sequence goes on along the minus strand of NZ_JBIWPA010000008.1, from coordinate 102,455 downwards.
CCCGGCCGACTGGCCGACCGGCTGGCCGACACCCTGCCCGACCGGCTGCCCCACCGGCTGGCCGACCGCCCGGGCGAGCAGCCGGTAGGAGTCGAGCAGCGCGGCGCGGTCGTAGGTGCTGGTGGTCACCAGGAACTCGTCCGCGCCGCTGCGCGCCATCAGGGCGGCGAGTTCGGCGGCGGCCTGCTCCGGGGTGCCCGCGATGTGCCCCTTCAGCGACTGCTCGTAGGCGGCGCGCTCGCGCGCTCCCATCGACAGGGCCGCGATCTCGGCGGCCGGGGCCAGCGGCGGGAACTCGCCGTGGGTGCGGGAGTACGCACCGGCCCAGGCCTCCGGGACCAGCAGCTCCCGCGCGCTCTCCGCCGTCCCCGCGACGGCGACCGTGCCCGCGATCACCACGTAGGGCTGCGCCGCCTGCGCCGAGGGACGGAACCCGGCGCGGTACCGGTCGATCGCCGCGAGCATCCGCTCCTCCCCTCGCGTGGCGGCGACGACCAGCGGCAGCCCGGCGTCGGCGGCCAGGTCGGCGCCGGCGCCGGTGGCCAGGACGAAGGCCGGCACCCGCAGGCCCTCGGCCGGCCGGGCATGGACGCCGCGGTGAACCTGCTGCGAGCCGTCGAAGTAGCCGAGCAACTCGACCAGTTGGGCCCCGAAGTCGTCCGCCGCGTCCTTCTCCCGGCCCAGGGCCCGGCGCACTCCGTCGGTGAACCCGACCGACCGGCCGAGGCCCATGTCGATCCGGCCCGGGAAGAGCGAGGCCAGCACGCCGAACTGTTCGGCCACCACCATCGGCCGGTGGTTGGGCAGCATCACTCCGCCCGTGCCGACCCGGATCCGGGTGGTGGCCGCCGCCACCGCCGCGGCGAGCACCGTCGGCGCGGACCCGGCCACTCCGGGCACGCCGTGGTGCTCGGAGACCCAGAACCGGTGGTAACCCAGCTGCTCCGCCTCCTGGGCGAAGGCCACCGTGTCCCGCAGCGCCTGCGCCGGCTCCTCGCCCTGTCTCGTCCGGGACCGGTCGAGCACGGAGAGCCGGATCGCGGGCGTCGCGCCCGCGTCAGCCGCTGGTCCGCCCGTCGCTGGTCCGCCCGTCGCGGGTGCCCTGGTCCCTGGTGCGCTGGTCACGTCCGTGGAGAACACCGCCGCCGAGCGCCGGCATTCCCCGGCGGACCGGCGTCACCCGCGGGCGCCGGGTATGCGCCAGCGCCGGCTGCCCGGCCGGCGACGGCCCCAGGGTTTGAACACGGAGAGCACCACCGCGAAGAGGTAGAGCGCCAGCGCGACGGACGGGACGATCACCGTGTTGAGACGGACGAACCCGAGGTCCGCCGCCGAGATCGGGCCGGTGGGGTGTGCGTCCACCACGCGCACGGCGTCGTGCAGCCGGGCGCTGAGGGCGATCAGCGAGGCGGCCGCCGCCGCGAGGGTCAGCCAGAACTTCGCGCTCACCCAGTAGTAGCGGAACAGCCCCCAGGAGGTGCCGAGCCCCAGCACCACCCCGCTGACCAGGGTGGCCAGGCTCAGCGGGAGGATCAGCGCGTCGCCGAGCATCCCCATCGCCCGGTACGCCGACCGCAACCGGTCGGCGTCCTCCGTGGCCAGTGCCGTCACCGCCAGGGTGAGCAGGCAGAGCATCAGGGCCAGCCAGCTCACCGAAGCGACGACGTGCACGACGACCAGGCTCTTGCGCGCCCTGGGCGGCAGCGTGCCGCCGGGCGGCCGTCGTCGGGCGGGGCGGGCGGGACTCGGCTCCGCGGCCGGTGCGGTGGACGGGCGCACGGGTGCCTCCTTCGGGTCGGGGCCGCGACCGGGCCGCGGCGGCATCACCGCCGTGCGGCGAGGACGGGCCCAGACTCTCCGCTCCGCCCCTCATCGGGCATCTGCCACCGGAAGTAACCCCGACTACTCCCGAGCGAGTACCCGACCCGGCCCGAGAGCACCCGCACCCCTCCCTCCGAGGTACCCGGCGACCTCCCCCGGCCGTACCCGGAAGCCGGGGAACCGGGAAGCCGGGAAGCCGGGAAACCGGGGTCGCGGAAAGCCGCGACCCCGGACCACCCCGGCCACCCCGGCCACCCCGGCCACCCCGCCCGCCCCGTCAGTCCGTCACGCCGAATCCCCGCGCCGAGCCCAGGCGGCGCAGCGAGTCCCGCCCCGGGATCCCGTCCGCGTCCGCGTCCGCGTACCCGCAGCGCCGCTGCCACCCGGCGTAGGCGGCGACCGTCCGACTCCCGAACGAGCCGTCCACCCAGCGCTGTTCGAGCAGCCCCTCGTCCGCCAGGGCCTGCTCGACGATCGCCGCCTCGGCCCCGTAACTGCGGTGCCCCTGCTCGGCGCCGGGATCGGTCCGGGCGGCCGCGACGACGTGCGCCAGCGACACCGACCGGGGCCCGGGCAGGTAGCCGAGCAGCCGCCGCAGCGAGCCCTCCCCCGGGACGCCGTCCGCGGCCTGCCCGCTGTAGCCGAGGCTCCGCTGGTAGTCCGCGTAGTTCTCGGTGTCCGCGTCCGTCCAGTTCGGGCCGGGCCCGGAGCGGTAGTGGGAGCCGGAGCCCTGGGCGACGAGCGCCCGGCCGACGGCGGTGACCTGGTAGCCCTCGGCGCCGTAGCCGTAGGGCAGCCCGTTGATGCTGACCTGGTAGCGGGGCGGGGCCGGCTCGTCCGGAGGAGCCGGGTGCTGCTGCGAGGGCGGGGAGCCCGGGGATCCCGAGCCCGCCGTGAGGTCGGGCCAGGAACCGGGGTCGCTGTGGTCGTTGAACGGCACGTGCGCGTGGGCGTACCACCCCCCGCGGGTCTCCCACACCTGCTCGTCGCGGTGGTCGGTGAAGTCGGTCGGCCGGCCCATCGGCCAGGTGTCGGGCACGCCCCACGAGCCGATCCAGGCGTGCAGCCGGTCCCAGCCGGCGCACGGGGTGTCGACCAGCCGCGGGTAGACGGCGCCCCGGTAGCGGCAGTACGGGAAGAACACGGCCTCGATCTGGATGACGACCCGGCCGGCGCGGTTGGTGCGGGTCGGGCTCTCCGGCGGGCTGAGCAGGCTCTTCGAGCGGGAGTCGGCCGGGAACAGCTGGGCCGTCCGCCCGCTGAAGGGGTCCCAGACCAGGTGCGGGGCGTTTCCGGCGCCGACGCCGGTGAAGTAGCCGACGAGGTCTTCGAAGGTGCACCAGTCCTGCGGGGCCGCGGCGGTGGCGTTGCGGTCCCAGGTGATGTGGGCGATGGCCTTCGGGGGGTACTGCTGGTCGGTCGGCGCGTGGTCGCCGAGGTCGTGGATCTCGGCACCGGGCAGCCACAGGTCGGGCATGCGGTCTCCTCCGGACGGCGTAGGGACGTCGTTGCCGGTATCGGCAGGTCCCCGCTCCGGATTGACCCCGATGGCCGAATCCGCGGCCGTGAACCGCCCCGGCCCGCGCGGCCGTTCGACCCGGTGACGGGTATTCGCGCTCCCGTGCGAACCTGGCGCCCGCACAGAGGCGCCGCCGGACCCGCGCCGCGCCCTGCCCGCACGGGCCCGGCCCGGGCGGCGGGGAGCGCCCGGGAGGGGGCGCATTGCACCTCCACCCGACCCGCCCTGTCAATCGTTGACATCAAAAGTGGTCTAGTCCACGGTAGTCCGCAGACCGGGCGGACCGGGGTGGCACCCCGACGCCCGACGCGCGGGGGCCTCGCGAACTCGCCTGCCGCCAGGGCGAGTCGGGTGGCAGGACGGAAGCCGTCCGGCAGCGCCTGCGACGACCACCGGCGCACCCACCCCGCCGCCGCGGCAACGACCCTGACGACCAACGGAGAAGCCCGCCATGAGACGAGTCTGCCTCGCCCTGCCCACCAACCGGGCCTGCGCCGCCACCATCGCGGCACTCGCCGAGGAGGCGGCGCACGCCGTCGAGCACTTCGACGCCGAGGTCCACCTGCTGGTCCTCGACACCGCCGGCCCCGCGGGCTTCGCGGAGAACGCGGGCGCCGTCGGCGCGCTGGCCGCCACCCCCGGGGTCGTCGTGCACCACCTCGGAGAGGACCGGCAACGGGACTTCCTCCGGCGGGTGAGCAGGCGCTCCGGCGCCACCGACCCCGACCGGCTGCTCGACCTGATGCTCCCCGACGGCGTCTCCTACGGCGCCTGCACCAACCGGGTGTTCCTGGTCGCCGCCGCCCTCGGCTGCACCTCCGTGCACCGTCGAGACTCCGACAGCGAGTACCAACTCCTCGACGGGCGCAAGGTGTTCCCGATCCACCACGAACTGCTCTCGCTCGGCCGCCGGGCCGGCGACGCCGCCGCCGACGTCACCGTCAGCGAGCTCGACCCCGCCGACGCGGACAAGCCCGTCTCCCTCGTCGGCGCCTCCTTCATCGGCGAACTCTCCGTCGACGTCGGCGAGATCCGCGACCTCGACCCGGCCGTCTACCACGAGGTCGTCGGCCTGTGGGCGCCGCCGGTGTGGACGGAGGAGGAGAAGCGCGAGCTGGTCGAGGCCTCGTTCACCGGCGGCGGCACCGAGCCGTTCCGCACCGACGAGTCCGTCCTCGGCGCCCCCGACATCTGGCGGGTGGACATGTGCAACCTCGGCCTGGACCACCGGGTCTACGAGCGGCTGCCGCTCCCGCCGGCCACCGAGACCATCGGCAGCGACTACTTCCTGCTGCACGTCGTCCTCGACTCCGGCCTGCCGGGCGTCGTCCACAACCGGCACATCGTCAACCTCTACACCCCGGAGCGGCGCACCGGCCCCGGCTTCACCGCCTACCAGCTGCGCTTCGTCAAGTTCCTGCTCTCGATGCTCTACCTGCACCCCGTGTACGGCGAGATGATGGCGGTCGGCGGCGAACTGCTCGACGAGCGGCACGCGGTGCGCACCGCCCCGGTGCTCGACTCGGTGCGGCGCAGCGCCGCCTGGGACCGCGCCGAGAACGTCCGCCGGCTGGACGTCGTCGACCGCTCCTACCGGCGCCTGGGCGGCAAGTACGCCGAGTTCGCCGACCACCTGGCGCCCCGGCGGGCCCGGCTGCTCGACGAGGCGCAGGCCGACGCCGAGGACTTCGCCCGGCTGATCGAGGCCTGGTCCGCCCTGGTGGACGCCGCCCGCGCCGAACGCCTCACCCCCTCGGAGGTGCCGGCCAGGTGAGCGAGGACCTGCGCTTCCGGCTGCTCGCCGAGGCGGACTGGGACACCGTGGTGGCCCTCGAACACGCCGCCTACGCGGCCGACGGGCTCTCCGAGGGCCGGGAGGCCCTGGAGTCGCGCGGGCGCAGCTCGCCCGGCACCTGCTTCGTGCTGGAGCTGCACGGCGCCGTCCGCGGCTACCTGCTGAGCCTGCCCTACCCGCCGCTGCGCTGCCCGGACCTCACCAGGCCCGAGGAGCAGCGGTACGCGTCCGCCAACCTGCACGTGCACGACCTGGTGATCGACGAGGAGCTGCGCGGCCGGGACGTCGCCCTGCGCTTCGTGCGCCACTTCCGGGAGCAGGCCCGCGCGCAGGGCTTCGAGGAGATCTCGATGGTCGCCGTCCGGGGCGCCGACATCCTGCTGCGGCTGCTCGGCTACCGCGCCCACCGGGAGGTGGCGGTGCCGGCCTGCTACGGCCGGCGCGCCGTCTACATGTCGATGCCCGTGACACCCCCCGCACCGCCACCCGCCGCACCGCCACCCGCCGCGGCGGCCCCACCGGCCTGAGCCGCGGAGGGCGGGCCGGCCCGGGGCGGCAACCCCTCCGGCCACACCGGCCACTCCGCTCCCGGCACGGTCCGCGGGCGGTTGCGGTTGCGTCTCCGTTCCGTCTTCCGGGGGACGAACCGGCCCCGCGTCCGGGATCGTTGACGGGAGGCCCCGGCGGCGGGCGGCGAGGCGCGCCGCCGGGCGGCGACGACTCGTTGCGGCTAGGGGGTTGCCATGGGGGACGGCCAGGATCTCCTGCCGGCCGTGGTCGGGGTGCTGGTGCGGGCCGCCGAGGGAGTGGCCGGCGGCCCGGGCCGGGCGGTGGCGGATCTGGTGCGGACGCGCCTGCGGGCCTCGGCGGAGGGCGCCCGGGCCGTCGCCGCGATCGAGGCGAACCCCGGGGACGCCCGGGCGCGCTCCGGGCTCACCGCCGCCGTCGGCGACCTGCTCGCCGCGGACCCGGCGTTCGCCCGGTACCTGGCCACCACCGAGCTGGGCAAGCCCCCCGAGGAGCCGACCGTGCACCTGCGGGTGGACCCGGCGGTCGCCGGGTCCAAGGCGCGGGCCGCCCGGCTCGGCGCCGTCCCCGTGCTGGTGACCCTGTCGCTGGTGGTGGTCGCCGCGCTGGTGGCCGTCGGAATCAACCTCGGCTCGCGCCCGCTGCTGCAGCCCAACGGGCCGGACCTGGCCCACGCCGGGCGTACGCTGCGCGACCCCGCCCAGGTCCGCGCCGTCCTGCCCGACCTGAGCGCCATGCCCGGCGGCTGGCAGGTGCGCAGCGGCCCCACCTCGGGAGCCGGCCCGGGCGCGGACGCGCCGTGCCTCGTCCCGGACGCCTGCGACCGGCAACTCGCCTACGCCACCGTGACCTTCGCGTCCTCCGGAACGCACAGCGCACAGTTCACCGTGGTCACCTTCGCCTCGCCGGAGACCGCCGGGCGGGCCTTCGACCTGGCGCTCGCCCGGATCAGCGGCGACGGCGCCTCCGTCCTCCCGCTGCCCCCGATCGGCGACCAGAGCGCCGCCCGGACGGACGACACCCAGGGCACGGACGTCCTGGTGCGGGTGGGCTCGGCCCTGCTCGACGTCCGCGACCCGGGCCCCGGGAGCACCGCCGCACCCGCCCTGACCCTGTTCGCCGGCCTGCTCGCCGACCGCGCCCGGGCGGCCCTCGGACCCGCCTGACGGGCGCCTGACGGACGCGCGCCGGGTGTGACCGCCCCGGCGACGGCCGCGGACCTCCGGCCCCACCCCGCCGCTCCCTCCCGCACCCCTCCCGCACCCCTCCCCCGCCCCGACTCGCACGGCCGCCGGGTGCGAGCCCGTCCGCCGCCGTTCCCGCGCGCCCTGCCGCGCCCCGCCGCGGACCCCCGGCACCCCGCCGACCGCCGCCCGCGCCTCCCCCGGGCGGCGCACCGGCCCGCCCGGACCACCCCGCCCGGGCCGGCCGCCCCGCGCCCGGGCGGTGCCCGCTCCCCCGAATGCATGTATCGCTCTCTTGACTGGCGTCACCGAAGCGCCATACTGGCCTCACTCCCGCTCGCACGATGAGGTGCCCGCCCATGGAGCTCTCCCCCTCAGCGCATGTGGACACGTTCTGTCGCGACCATCTCCCACCGCTTGACCAGTGGCCTGAACTCCTTTTCGAACTACCGGAGTTGACCTACCCCGACCGGTTGAACTGCGCCCGGGCGCTGCTCGACGAGACGATCACCCGGTTCGGCCCCGACCGCCGCTGCCTGCTCACCCCCACCGGCCAGTGGACCTACGGCGAACTGCGCGACCACGCCGACCGGGTGGCCCGGTTGCTGACCGAGGAACTCGGCCTGGCCACCGGCAACCGGGTCCTGCTGCGCGGCCCCAACACCCCCTGGCTGGTGGCCTGTTGGCTGGGCGTCCTGAAGGCCGGCGGAGTGGTGGTCAGCACCATGCCGCTGCTGCGGTCCGCCGAGCTCACCGAGCTCCACCGGGTCGCCCGCCCCGTCCTCGCCCTGTGCGACCACCGTTTCCTCGACGACCTCGCCCGCGCCGAGACCCCCGGCCTGCGGGTGCTCGCCTTCGGCGGTCCCGGCCCGGAAGACCTCACCGCCCGCTGCGCCGCCACCGACGGCGGGTTCGAGGCCGTCCCGACCGCCGCCGACGACGTCGCCCTGATCGCCTTCACCTCCGGGACCACCGGCCGCCCCAAGGCCACCCTGCACTTCCACCGCGACGTGCTCGCCAACGCCGACACCTTCTCCCGCCACCTGCTCCGGCCCACCCCCGACGACCTGTTCGGCGGCACCCCGCCGCTCGCCTTCACCTTCGGCCTCGGCGGCCTGGTGGTGTTCCCGCTGCGGGCCGGCGCCGCCACCCTGCTGCTGGAGCAGGCCACGCCCGAGCAGCTCGCCGAACAGGTCCGCCGGCACGGGGTGAGCGTGCTGTTCACCGCGCCCACCGCCTACCGGGCGATCCTGGCCGCCGGCCTCGCCGACCGGCTCTCCGGCGTCCGGCGCTGCGTCTCGGCGGGCGAGCACCTGCCCGCCCCCCTCTGGCAGGCCTTCCTGGCGGCCACCGGGCAGCGGCTGATCGACGGCATCGGCGCCACCGAGCTGCTGCACGTGTTCATCTCGGCCGCCGACGGCGACATCCGCCCCGGCGCCACCGGCCGCCCCGTGCCGGGCTACCGGGCCGCCGTCCTCGACGACCAGGGCCGACCGGTGCCGGACGGCGTGCCCGGGCTGCTCGCCGTCAAGGGGCCGACCGGCTGCCGCTACCTGGACGACGAACGCCAGCGCGGCTACGTCCGGGACGGCTGGAACCTCACCGGTGACACCTACGTTCGCGACCCGGACGGCTACTACTGGTACCAGGCGCGCAACGACGACATGATCGTCTCCGCGGGCTACAACATCGCCGGGCCCGAGGTGGAACAGGCCCTCGCCGGCCACCCCGACGTCGCCGACTGCGCGGTGGTCGGGGCGCCCGACGATCTGCGCGGCACGGTGGTCAAGGCCTACGTGGTGCTCGGCGAGGGCGCCGCCGCCGGGCCGGAGACGGTGCGCGCGCTCCAGGAGCACGTCAAACGCACCATCGCCCCGTACAAGTACCCGCGCGCGGTCGAGTTCGTCACCGAGCTGCCGCGCACCGCGACCGGCAAGCTGCACCGCGCCGAGCTGCGCCGGCGGGCGGCGACGGCCCCGGCCAGCGTGGCCGTCGAGCGCCGGGTGGAGTGGTCCGACACCGACGCCGCCGGGCACTATCACTTCTCCGCCGTGCAGCGCTGGGCCGAGGCGGCCGAGGCGGCACTGCTGCGCCGGCTGGGCCTGGCCGAGCTGTTCGGCCGGATCCCCCGGGTGCACTTCGAGGCCGACTACCGCGAACGGCTCTGGTTCGGCGACCTGGTCCGCACCGAGCTGCGGGTGGTCCGGGTCGGCGGCTCCTCGCTGCACTACGCCTTCGAGGTGCACGGCCCGCAGGGGCTGGCCGCGTCCGGCCGGATGTCGGTGGTGCACGCCGCGCCGCATGCCAAGGGCGCGGCGCCCTGGCCGGAGCCGGTCCGACGGGCACTGGCCGAGTCCGGGGCTCAGCAGCCGGAGGTGGTGGCGTGAACGGGCCCGGCGCACCGGGCGCCCGCACCTCGGCGGTCCGGCGCAGCGGACCGGACGGCCCCGCCGGGGGCGCCGGGGCCCGTCGCATCGCGGTGATCGGCGCCGGCCCGGGCGGTCTGTACTTCGCCGCGCTGGCCAAGCACCTGGCGCCCGACCGCGAGATCACGGTGTTCGAGCGGGACGGCCGGGAGGACGAGTCCGGCTTCGGCGTGGTCTTCTCCGACGAGACGCTGGACGGCATCGCGCAGGCCGACCCGGAGGTGTTCGCCGCGATCGGCGCCGAGTTCGCCCGCTGGAGCGACATCGACGTGCGCTACGCGGGCCAGGTCCGCACCTGCGGCGGGCACGGCTTCGCGGCGCTCGACCGCAACCGGCTGCGCGCGATCCTGCAGCGGCGCTGCGAACGCCTCGCGGTGGACGTGCGCTACCGCACGCCCGCGCCGCCGGTCGGCGAACTCGCCGCCGGGTACGACCTGGTGGTCGCCGCCGACGGTATCAACTCGGCCACCAGGGCGGCCCACGCCGAGGCCTTCCGCCCCGAGCTGGACCAACGGCACTGCCGCTACATCTGGCTCGCCACCGACCGGGTCTTCGAGGCCTTCACCTTCATCGTCGAGCAGTTCGACTTCGGCCCCCTGCAGGTGCACGCCTACCCGTACGGCGAGCGGCGCTCGACCTTCATCGTGGAGGCCGCCGAGGACACCTGGCACCGGGCCGGCTTCGACGCCCTCGCCGCACGGGAGCCGGCCCGTGGCGAGAGCGACCTGGCGAGCGTGCGGCGCTGCGCGGAGCTGTTCGCCGGGCACCTGGACGGCCACCGGCTGATCCCGAACGCCTCGCGCTGGATCCGCTTCACCACCGTGCGCAACGCGCGCTGGCGGCACCGGAACGTCGTCCTGCTCGGCGACGCCGCGCACTCCGCGCATTTCTCGATCGGGTCGGGCACCAAGCTGGCCCTGGAGGACGCCCTCGCGCTCGCCGCGAGCCTGCACGAACAGCCCACCGTGGAGGCCGCGCTGGCCGCCTACGAGGCGGAGCGCCGGCCGGTGGTGGAGTCCACCCAGCGGGCCGCGCAGGCGAGCCTGGAGTGGTTCGAGACGGTGGAGCGGCGCACCGGGCAGGACCCGGACCGGTTCGCCTTCAACCTGCTCACCCGCAGCCGCCGGGTCACGTACGGGAACCTGCGCTCCCGTGACCCCGGGTTCGTCGACGCGGTGGACGCCGCGTTCGGGAGCGGCGGCGAGGGCGGGGGTGACGGGAGCGATGGCGGGCCCGGCACCCCGCCGATGTTCCGGCCGCTGAAACTGGGCGCGCTGGAGCTGCGCAACCGGGTCGTGGTGCCCCCGCTCGCGACCTTCACCTCCGCCGACACCCTGCCCAGTGCCTTCGACCGGGCCCAGCTGACCGCGCAGGCCCTCGGCGGCGCCGGACTCGTCCTCGCCGGGATGACCGCCGTCAGCCCCGAGGGCCGCGCCACCGACCACTGCCCCGGCCTCTGGAACGACCGGCAGGAGACGGCCTGGCGCGAACTCGTCCACGCCGTGCGGGCGGTGAGCGACACACCGCTCGGCATCCAGCTGACCCACGCCGGCCGGCGGGCCGCCACCGCCGTGCCGGGCCCGGACGGCATCGGCCGTCCGCTCGCCGACGGCTGGCCGCTGATCGCCGCCTCCCCGCTGCCGTGGGACGCCGCCTCCCCCACCCCGAGCGCGGCCGGCGCCGACCGGCTCGCCGCCGTCACCGCGGAGTTCGCGGCCTCGGCGGAGCGCGCGGCACGGGCCGGATTCGACGTGCTGGAGCTGCAGTTCGGCCACGGCCACCTGGTGTCCGGCTTCCTGTCGCCGCTGACCAACCGCCGCACCGACCGCTACGGCGGGCCGCTCGCCCACCGGCTGCGGCTGCCCCTGGAGGTGCTGGCCGCCGTCCGGGCGGCCTGGCCGGCCGGGCGGCCGCTGCTGGTGCGGATCTCGGCGAGCGACTGGGCGCCGGGCGGCACCACCGAGGCCGAGGCGGTCGCGATCTGCCGCGCACTCGGCGACGCCGGCGCGGACGCGGTGGACGTCTCCACCGGCGAGGTGGTCGCCCACCAGCGGCCGCCGTACGGGCGCGGCTACCAGACCCCGTTCGCCGAGCTGGTCCGCGCGGCCACCGGCCTGCCGACCATCGCGGTCGGCGCGATCTCCGGGCCGGACGACGCCAACTCCGTCCTGCTGGCCGGACGGGCGGACCTCGTCGCGGTCGGCCGGGCCCAGCTGTACGACCCGCTCTGGACCCTGCACGCGGCCGCCGAGCAGGGCTACTCCGGGCCGGGCGCGCCCTGGCCCGGCCCGTGGTCGGCGGGCAGCCGCCGACCGCCGGGCCCGGGCGCCGACCGGGTCGCGCCCCGGCTGCACCTGCGGCGTCCGGCGGAGGCGCCGGTGCACCGCCGCTGGCCACCGGGCGTACCGGCAGCCGACCGGCCCGCCACAGGGACCGCCGAAGCACCCGCCGGAGCACCTGCCGAAGGGCCCGCGAGGTGAGCGACCGGCGACGCCGACGGACCGACACCCCGGTGAGCCGGACCGAGCCGAGGAGCCGGACCGACCCGGCGAGCCACACCGACCCGGCGACCGCACCCACCCCACCACCCCACCGACCGACCACCCGGGGGACCCGAGGAGACGCCGTGCCGGACCTGCCCCGCTTCACCGCCGCGGCCGTCCAGGCCGCCCCCGTCTACCTGGACCCGGCCGCCACCGTGGACAAGGCCGTCGCACTGATCCACGAGGCGGCCGGCCACGGCGCCTCCCTGGTGGTCTTCCCCGAGGTCTTCGTCCCCGGCTACCCGTACTGGAACTGGACGATGAACCCCGTGCAGGGCTCGCCCTGGTACGAGCGGCTCTACCGGGCCTCCGTGGACGTGCCCGGCCCGTACGTGGACACCCTGCGCGCCGCCGCCCGGCAGGCCGGGGTGGTGCTGGTGATCGGCGTGAACGAGCGCGGGCGGCACAGCCTGGGCGTGCTGTACAACACCCTGCTGATCATCGGCGCGGACGGCGAACTCCTCGGCGTGCACCGCAAGCTGGTGCCGACGTGGGCCGAGAAGCTGACCTGGACGCCCGGCGACGGCAGCTCCCTACGCGTCCACCGGACGGCCGTCGGCCCGCTCGGCGCCCTCGCCTGCGGGGAGAACACCAACACCCTGGCCCGCTTCACCCTGCTGGCCCAGGGCGAACTCGTGCACGCCGCGAGCTACATCGCCCTGCCGGTGGCCCCCGAGGACTACGACATGGCGGAGGCGATCGCGCTGCGCGCCGCCGCCCACTGCTTCGAGGGCAAGCTGTTCACCGTGGTCGCCTGCTCCACCGTCTCGCCCGAGATCGTCGACGTCGTCGCGGGCGGGGACCAGGAGGTGCGCAAGCTGCTCGCCCGGCCGCGCAGCGCGCTGTCCGGCGTCTTCGGCCCCGACGGGCGGGCCGTGGTCGAGCCGTTGGTGGACGAGGAGGGCATCGTCTACGCCGAGATCGACCTCGCGCGGTGCATCCAGCCCAAGCAGATGCACGACATCGTCGGCCACTACAACCGCTTCGACGTCTTCCGGCTGCACGTGGACAACCGTCCGCTGCGGCCGCTGGTACTCCCCGAGGAGGAGCAGGCATGACCAGCCGAGGTGGGACGACCGACCGCGACCGACCGGACGGCCCGGAGGAGCCGAACGGCCCCGGCCGCCCGGGCAACCCGGGCCACCCGGGCGACGGCTACGACGACGACCGGATCGGCCGGGCCAGGGTCACCGACAGCCCGGAACTCGTCGCCTACTACGAGGAGTTGGCCAAGCACGAGGCCGGCGCCCTGTGGACGGTCGCGAACGAGATCGAGCCCTGGTACCCGCAGCCCAGGTCGGTGCCGGTGCTCTGGCGCTACGCGGACCTGCGCCCGCTGGTCCGCAAGGCGCTGCCGCTGGTCAAGGCCGACGACGCGGGCCGCCGGGTGGTCATGCTCGTCAACCCCGGCCGACGCGAACTCAGCGCCGCCGTCGGCCTGTTGTACACCGGCCTGCAGATCATGGGCCCCGGCGAGGCGATGACGGCGCACCGCCACCAGGCCGCCGCGCTGCGCTTCGTCCACGAGGGCACCGGCGCCTGGACGGTGGTGGACGGGCAGAAGCTCAGGGTCGGCCCGCGCGACTTCGCGATCACCCCCAACAACACCTGGCACGAGCACGGGAACGAGTCCGCGGACGGCCCGGTGATCTGGCAGGACGGCCTGGACATCCCGCTGGTCAACATGCTCGACGCGAACTTCTACGAGGTCCACCCCGAGCTGTACCAGCGCCCCGGGCCGGTGGTGAACTCCTCACTGCTGAGCTACGGCGGCAACCTGCTCCCGTACGGCGTCGAGAAGTGGAGCCGCCCGTACTCCCCGCTGCTCGGCTGGCCGTGGGAGCCCAGCTACCACGCGCTGGGCCAACTCGCCCGCGCCACCGAGGGATCGCCCTACGACGGCGTCGTCATGGAGTACACCAACCCGGTCACCGGCGGCTCGGTGATGCCGACCATGGCCGCCCACCTGCAGCTGCTGCGCCCCGGGCAGGCCACCCGCGCCCACCGGCACACCGGCTCCGTCGTCTACACCGCGGCCAAGGGGCACGGCGTCTCGGTGATCGCCGGGCGGCGCTTCGAGTGGCGCGAGGGCGACGTCTTCGTCGTCCCGTCCTGGGCCTGGCACGAGCACGCGAACCTCGACCCCGGCGAGGACGCCTGCCTGTTCTCGTTCAACGACTTCCCGGTGATGCACGCGCTCGGTCTCCACCGCGAGGAGGCCTACCCGGACCACGACGGGCACCAGCCCGTCACCCCGTGCTGAACCCCGAGGAGATCCGACCATGCACCTGTTGACCTACTGCGCCGACGGCGACGACACCCCGCGCCCCGGTGCCCGGCTCGGCGAGCACGTCGCCGACCTGACCGCCCTCGCCGCCTCAGCCGGCGCCGCGCTGCCGCCCGACCTCCTCGGCCTGGTCCGGGCGGGCGCGCCCGCCCTGGCCACCCTCCGCACCCTGCTGGCCCCGGTCGGCCCCGGCCACCCCGCCGTCCGGCCGCTCTCCAGCATCTCGCTGCGCGCGCCGCTGCGCCCCGGCAAGATCGTCGGCGTCGGCCTCAACTACCTGGAGCACGTCGACGAGTCGCACCGCACCCTGGACACCGACCGCGAACTGCCCGACCGCCCGGTGCTGTTCGGCAAGCCGGCCACCGCCGTCACCGGCCCCGGCCAGCCCATCCTGCACAACGCGGCGCTCACCAAGCAGCTGGACTGGGAGTGCGAACTCGCCGTGGTGATCGGCGAACCCGCCTTCCGGGTGGCCGAGCGGGACGCCCTGCGGCACGTCTTCGGCTACAGCATCGTGAACGACGTCAGCGCCCGCGACCAGCGCCGCTCCGGGCAGTGGTTCTTCTCCAAGGGGCAGGACAGCTACGCGCCGTTCGGCCCGGTCGTGGTCACCGCCGACGAGATCCCCGACCCGCAGCGGCTCGACCTCTCACTGCGGGTCAACGGCGAGCTGCGGCAGGACTCCAACACCCGCCACATGCTGTTCGGCGTCGCCCGGCTGATCGCCGACATCTCCTCCGGCGTCACGCTGGAACCCGGGGACGTGATCGCCACCGGCTCACCCTCGGGCGTCGGCGCCGGGATGGTGCCCCCGCAGTTCCTCCAGCCCGGGGACCTGGTCGAGGCCACCATCGAGGGCATCGGCACCCTCGCCAACCCGGTGGTCGACGCCCGCTGAGGACCGGCCCGCCCGCACCGGCCCCGGGCGACGCACACCCGCCCCGGGCCGTTTGCCGCCCGTCGCCCGTCGCCCGTCGCCCGTCGCCCGTCGCATTCCGCGCACGCGCACCGCGCACCGCGCACCGCGCACCGCGCACCGCGCACCGCACTCTCCGACGCACGCCGAGAGGAGCACCCCCGTGACCACCTACCGGATCGGCCAGATCGTCCCCAGCTCCAACGTCACCATGGAGACCGAGGTCCCCGCCCTGCTGCGGGCCCGCGAGGCGGTCGCGCCCGAGCGGTTCACCTTCCACTCCAGCCGGATGCGGATGACCAGGGTCACCCCCGAGCAGCTGCGCGCCATGGACGCCGAGTCGGACCGCTGCGCCACCGAGCTCTCCGACGCCCGGGTCGACGTGCTCGGCTACGCCTGCCTGGTCGCCGTGATGGCCGCCGGGCCCGGCTACCACCGCGAGGCCGAGCAGCGGCTGCACCGACGCACCGCCGACAACGGCGCCCCCGCCCCGGTGGTCACCAGCGCCGGCGCCCTGGTCTCCGGGCTGCGCGTGCTCGGAGCCCGCAGGGTCGTCCTGGTCACCCCGTACCTGAAGCCGCTGGCCCGGACCGTGGTCGACTACCTGGGGCACGAGGGCGTCGAGGTGCTCGACCACGCGGCCCTGGAGATCCCCGACAACCTCGACGTGGCCGCCCACGACCCGGCGCGGCTGCCCGGCATCGCCAAACGGCTCGACCACGCCGGGGCCGACGCGGTGGTCCTCTCCGCCTGCGTGCAGATGCCCTCGCTGGCCGCCGTCGAGGAGGCCGAGCAGCAGCTCGGCAAGCCGGTCGTCTCGGCGGCGATCTGCACCGTCCACCAGCTGCTCCGCGCCCTCGGCCTGCCGGCCTTCGCCCCGGGCGCCGGGCAGCTGCTCTCCGGCGCCCACGCGCAGGCCTGACCGCCGTCGGCCGCCGCTATGATCACACGAGCTGCCGGGGAGGAGGCCCACCATGGCGGAGAGCACGTCCCGGCCCAGCTCGCTGATCCACACCGTCTACGGCGAGTTCGTCCGCCGCCTCGACGGCTGGATATCGATCGCCGACCTGATCGCGCTGATGGCCGAGCTCGACGTCGACGGCCCCGCCGTCCGCTCGGCGATCTCCCGGCTCAAGAAGGCCGGCACCCTGCTCCAGGAACGCCGCGGCGGCACCGGCTACCGGCTCGCCCCGGCGATGGCCCCGGTGTTCGAGGAGGGCGACCGCCGGATCTTCCACAGCCTGGAGCCCGCCGAACTCGCCGACGGCTGGGTGGTGGCCGTCTTCTCCGTCCCGGAGTCCGAACGGGCCCACCGCCACCAGCTGCGCTCCCGGCTGAGCTGGCTCGGCTTCGGCAACGCCGCCCCCGGCGTCTGGCTCGCCCCCGCCCGGCTGCTGCCGGACGCCCGGCGCCTGCTCGAACGCCTCGGTCTGACCCCCTACGTCCACCTGTTCCTCTCCGCCGAGTACGCCGGCTTCGCCGACCTGCGCACCGCGGTGGCCGGCTGGTGGGACTTCCCCGCCATCGAGGCGCAGTACGCGGCCTTCGACGACGCGTGGCGCCCGGTCGCCGCCGAGCTGCGGCCCCGGCCCCGGACCGACCCGGTCGAGGCGTTCCGCGCCTACGTGCCGATGCTCACGCAGTGGCGCCGGCTGCCCTACCTCGACCCCGGCCTGCCCGAACCGCTGCTGCCCGACGACTGGAACGCGGTGGCCGCCAGGGCCGTCTTCACCGAGCTGCACGCCCAGCTCGCCGGGCCCGCGCTGCGCCACGTCGAGAAGGTCACCGGCCTGCCCACCGGCACCCCACCCCACCAGGAGCCGTGATGCCCGCCCCCGAACCCGCCGACCTCCTGGTCCGCGCCGCCACCGTGCACACCCTCGTCCCCGGCGAAGCGCCGCAGCGCGCACTCGCCGTCACCGGCACCCGGATCACCGCGCTGTCCCCCGAGCCGCACGGCCTGGACGCCCTGGTCGGACCGGCCACCCGGGTCCTCGACGCCCCCGGCGCCACCGTGCTGCCCGCCTTCGACGACACCCACACCCACCTCGTCCTGGCCGGTCACAGCGTCCACGGCGTCCCCGTCCACCAGGCCCGGGACCTCGCCGGGTTCCTCGGCCTGATCCGCGAACGGGCCGCCCGCACCCCCGCCGGGCAGTGGATCCACACCACCGTCAACTGGCAGGAGGTGCAGTTGGCCGAGCAGCGGATGCCCACCACCGAGGAGCTCGACGGAGCCGCCGCCGACCACCCCGTCCTGGTCCGCCGCGGCGCCTACAACATGGTGCTCAACTCGGCCGCACTGCGGCTGGCCGGGATCACCGCCGCCACCCCCGCCCCGCCCGGCGGGGTGATCGAACGCGACGCGCACGGACGGCTGACCGGACGCCTGGTCAACAAGGCCGTCGAGCTGGTCGAGCGCATCCTGCCGCGGCCCGCGCTCGCCGAACGGATCGACGGCCTGCGCGCCGCCTCCGCCGACTACGCCGCCACCGGCATCGGCACCGTCCGGGACTGCCTCGTCCCCGTCGAGGACCTCCCGGTGCTGGACGCCGCCCGCGCGGCCGACGCGCTCGCCGTCCGCGTCCGCGCCCTCGTCTCCGGCTTCGCCACCCGCACCCCGGAGCAGGTCGACGGCCTGCTGGACCGGATGGACGCCTGGCGCGCCGAGGGCCGGGACGACGACCTGCTCCGGCTGTGGGGCGTCAAGTTCGGCATCGACGGCGGTTTCGAGGCCGGCGCCCTGGAGGAGCCCTACCAGGGGCAGCCCTGCTACCACGGCCGGCTGCTCTGGGAACCGGCCGAGCTGGTCGCGGCCGTCGACCGGGTGGTCGGGCGCGGCTGGCGGGTCGGTGTGCACGCCTGGGGCGACCGCGGCCTGCGCACCCTGCTGGACGTCTTCGAGGAGGTGCTGAAGCACCGCCCCGGCCTGCCGCCCGGCACCCTGGTGGTCGAGCACGGCGGACTGGCCCGGGCCGACCAGCGGGCCCGGGCGATCGCGCTCGGCGTCCCGGTGACCGTCCAGCACCCGCTGCTGCACGACGGCGCGCTCGCCCAGCAGCGGGCCTGGGGCGAGGAACGGACCGCCGGGATCTTCCCGTTGCGCGAGTGGCTCGACGAGGGCGCGCTGCTCGCCGCCGGCTCGGACTTCCCGGTCGGCCCGTACGGCGCGATGATCTCGGTGTGGGGCATGACCACCCGCCGGACCACGGCGGGGGTGGTCGGTCCCGAGCACGCCATCGACCGGGCCGAGGCCGTCGCGCTGCACACCGTCCACGCGGCCCGTCTGGTCGGCGAGAGCGCCGACCGCGGCAGCCTGCGCCCGGGCGCGCTCGCCGACCTGACGCTCTGGCCGGTCGATCCGCTGAGCTGCCCGGTCGACGAGCTGCGCGAGCTCCGGCCCGACCGCACCGTGATCGGCGGCCGCACGGTGCACGGGGCCGGGAGCGCATAGGGTCTGTCCGGCGGGACCCTACGGTCCGGCGGGACGCACCTCCTGGAGCAGGCCCCAGGTGAAGTCGGCGGTGCAGGAGCGGGCCCGGCCGTCCGCGTCCGGCGCCGTGAAGTCGAGCCGGAAGCGGGTCGGCGCACTGCCCTCCCGCGGCCGGGCGGGCGGGAACGCCGCGCCCAGGTCGGCCACCACGCAGCTCCACGGGGTCAGGTCGGCGAGCGTCGCCGGCCGCGGTGCCGGGGCACCCGGGGCCCGGACCAGCCACTCGTTCAGCAGCGGCCGGCCCGCGTCCGCCGGCCCGACCAGGCTCTCGAAGCGCAGGTCGGGCCAGAGCAGCAGCGGCCACTGCCGCGCGGTGCAGGCGAGGTCCCCGATCCGGCGCGGTACCGTCGCCTCCGGCGGGCCGAGCACGGCGGCGCAGCGGTCGGCACCGCGCGGGGACCGGGGCGAGCGGAGCATCGCCTGCCAGCGCTTGTTCGCCTCCCGCATCGCCGGCCTGCTCGCCCCCAGCCGCCGCACGGCCGCCTCGACCAGGTCGGGGTTGAAGTCGGCCATCCGCCGCAGCAGCACGAGCTGGAACTCGGTGGGCCCGAAACCGTGGATCGCCATGGCAGCAGGCTAGGGCCTGTCCCGCAGGTCCGGCGGGTCCTGCCGGGCGTACGGACCCACCGGACCCACCGGACGGGCCGTCGGGCCGTCGGGCCGTCGGGCCGTCGGGCCGTCGGGCCGTCAGCCGCCGACGTAGGCGGCGAGGTGCTCGCCGGTGAGCGTGGAACGGGCGGCGACCAGGTCGGCCGGGGTGCCCTCGAAGACGACCCGGCCGCCCTCGTGACCGGCGCCGGGTCCGAGGTCGATGATCCAGTCGGCGTGCGCCATCACGGCCTGGTGGTGCTCGATGACGATCACCGACTTGCCGGAGTCCACCAACCGGTCCAGCAGGCCGAGCAGCTGCTCGACGTCGGCGAGGTGCAGCCCGGTGGTCGGCTCGTCGAGGACGTAGACGCCGCCCTTCTCGGCCATGTGGGTGGCCAGCTTGAGCCGCTGCCGCTCGCCGCCGGAGAGCGTGGTGAGCGGCTGCCCGAGGCTGACGTAGCCGAGTCCGACGTCGGCGAGGTGGCCGAGGATGCGGTGGGCGGCCGGGGTGCGCGCCTCGCCCTCCCCGAAGAACGCCTCGGCCTCGGACACCGGCATCGCGAGCACCTCGCTGATGTCGCGGCCGCCGAAGCGGTACTCCAGCACCGAGGCCTGGAACCGCTTGCCCTCGCACTCGACGCAGGTGCTGGCGATGCCGGCCATCATCGCCAGGTCGGTGTAGGTCACGCCGGCGCCGTTGCAGGTGGGGCAGGCGCCCTCGGAATTGGCGCTGAACAGAGCCGGCTTGACGCCGTTGGCCTTGGCGAAGGCCTTGCGGATCGGGTCGAGCAGCCCGGTGTAGGTGGCCGGGTTGCTGCGCCGCGAGCCCTTGATCGGCGACTGGTCGACGGCCACCACGCCCTCCCCGCGCGAGACCGAGCCGTGGATCAGCGAGCTCTTGCCGGAGCCGGCCACGCCGGTGACCACGCACAGCACGCCGAGCGGGACGTCCACGTCGACGTCCCGCAGGTTGTTCGCCGTCGCGCCGCGGATCTCCAGGGCGCCGGTCGGCGTGCGCACCGTCGGCTTGACGGCCGCCCGGTCGTCGAAGTGCCGGCCGGTGACGGTGCCGCTGGCCCGCAGCCCGTCGACGGTGCCCTCGAAGCAGACGTCGCCGCCCGCCGTGCCGGCTCCGGGGCCCAGGTCGACGACGTGGTCGGCGATCGCGATGGTCTCCGGCTTGTGCTCGACGACGAGCACCGTGTTGCCCTTCTCCCGCAGGCGCAGCAGGAGTTCGTTCATCCGCTGGATGTCGTGCGGGTGCAGGCCGGTGGTGGGCTCGTCGAAGACGTACGTGACGTCCGTGAGCGCGGAGCCGAGGTGGCGGATCATCTTGACGCGCTGCGCCTCGCCGCCGGAGAGCGTGCCGGAGGGCCGGTCGAGCGAGAGGTAGCCGAGTCCGATCTCCACGAAGGAGTCGAGGGTGTGCCGCAGGGTGCCGAGCAGCGGCGCGACCGACGGCTCCGCGAGGTCGCGGACCCAGTCGGCGAGGTCGCTGATCTGCATCGCGCAGGCGTCGGCGATGCTGATCCCGCCGACCTTGGAGGAGCGGGCGGCCGCGCTGAGCCGGGTGCCGTCGCAGTCGGGGCAGGCGGTGAAGGTGACGGCACGGTCGACGAAGGCGCGGATGTGCGGCTGCAGGGCCTCGCGGTCCTTGGAGAGCATCGACTTCTGGAGCTTGGGGATCAGGCCCTCGTAGGTGAGGTTGACGCCGTTGACCTTGACCTTGGTGGGCTCGCGGTGGAGGAAGTCGTGCATCTCCTTCTTGGTGTACCGGCGGATCGGCTTGTCCGGGTCGAGGAAGCCGGAGTTGGCGTAGACGCCGACCGTCCACCAGCTGTCCGTCTTCCAGCCGGGGATCGTGATGGCGCCCTCGGAGATCGACTTGGTGTCGTCGAAGAGCTGGGTGAGGTCGATGTCGGAGATCCGGCCGCGGCCCTCGCAGCGCGGGCACATGCCGCCGGTGATGCTGAAGCTGCGCTTCTCCCTGACGGTCTGCCCGGAGCGTTCCACGGTGATCGCGCCGGCGCCGCTGACCGAGGGGACGTTGAAGGAGAACGCCTGGGGCGAGCCGATGTGCGGCTCGCCGAGCCGGCTGAACAGGATCCGCAGCATGGCGTTGGCGTCGGTGGCGGTGCCGACGGTGGAGCGCGGGTCCGCCCCCATCCGCTGCTGGTCGACGATGATCGCGGTGGTCAAGCCCTCCAGGACGTCCACCTCGGGGCGGGCCAGCGTCGGCATGAAGCCCTGGACGAAGGCGCTGTAGGTCTCGTTGATCAGCCGCTGGGACTCGGCGGCGATGGTGTCGAAGGCCAGGGAGCTCTTGCCCGAGCCGGACACGCCGGTGAACACCGTCAGCCGGCGCTTGGGGATCTCGACGCTGACGTCCTTGAGGTTGTTCACCCGGGCCCCGTGCACGCGGATCATGTCGTGGCCGTCGGCGCCGTACGCGGCGGACGGCTGCGCCGCCGTCCTCCTGGGCTTGCTCATCGTCTCTCCATCCGTGGGGCGGGGCTGCGAGGGGGCGGGCCGTCGTCGCGGTGGTCGCCGACGCCTCCCGGGAGCCCGTGGACGGCGACCGGCCCGGCACCTCCGAAGCCTAACCGGCGGGCGCGGGCGCACGTCGCGCAGACCACTATTCGCGCACTCGTTCGAATCCGGGCGTACGCTGGCCCCATGCACAGCACCGTCCACCTCCAGCCCTCGCTGTTCGACGACGCCGGCGACGACGGCGAGGTCCGCCTCGGGGCGCTCACCGGGCTGCGCCGCACCGCGCTCGGCGACGGGGCCTGGCTGGACGTGCTGCCCGGATGGCTGCACGGCGCCGACCTGCTGTTCGAACACCTGGCCGCGACCGTGCCGTGGCGGGCCGAACGGCGCGAGATGTACGAGCGGACGGTCGACGTCCCCCGGCTGCTCGCCTCCTACCCGGCGGACGCCGAACCCCCGCACCCCGTGCTCGGCCGGGCCCGGACGGCGCTGAGCCGGCACTACGCGCAGGAGCTCGGCGAGCCCTTCCGCACCCTCGGCCTCTGCTACTACCGGGACGGCCGGGACAGCGTGGCCTGGCACGGCGACCGGATCGGGCGCGGCGCCCGCGAGGACACCATGGTGGCGATCCTCTCCGTCGGCGAGCCGCGCGCGCTGCTGCTGCGGCCCCGGGGCGGGGGCGGTCCGGTGGTCCGGCGCCCGCTCGGCCACGGGGACCTGGTGGTGATGGGCGGCTCCTGCCAGCGGACCTGGGAACACGCTGTCCCGAAGACGGCCCGGCCGGTGGGCCCGCGGATCAGCGTCCAGTTCCGGCCGCACGGGGTGGCCTGACCCGCGGACCCGACCTGCGGACCCGACCCCTGACACTTCCCGCGGACCCGACCCGCGGGCACGAAGGCACGGACCCTTCCCCGGACCGGCGGCGCGGACCGCGCCCGGGTTCCGGCCGCGGGGCGCGGTCGGCTCCGTGGCAGCCGCCGGAACCCACCGGTTGCCGCCGCCCGGCCGGACGCGGACGCTGGCCAGTGGGGCGCCCGGCACGGAGGAGGCCTCATGCCGAAGGCCGGCAGGTACCACGAGGGCGTCCCGTGCTGGGTCGTGCTGACGACGCCGGACCTGCCGCGGGCACAGCGGTTCTACGGCGCGCTGTTCGACTGGGGGTTCGTGCCGACCGGCCCCGCAGAGGCCGTCGCCACCCGGTACGGCGCGCAGGTCGCCGCGATCGCGGCACCCACGGCGGCCGGGGCACCGGAGGGGGCGGGGGAGCCGGAAGCCGCCGCGGCGTCCGGTGCGCCGGACGCCGCGTGGACGACCTACCTCGCCTGCGCCGACCTCCCGCACACGGCCGCCCTGGTCCGGGCCGCGGGCGGCCGGTTCGTCCGCGAGCCGTACGAGGTCCCCGACCAGGGGCACGCCGCCCTCGCCGTCGACCCGCTCGGAGCGGTCTTCGGCCTCTGGCGGGCCGGCGCGATCGACGGCGCGGGCCTGGTCGACGAGCCCGGCGCGTTCGCCTGGAACGAGCACCGGTCCCCCGCGCCGGACACCGCCCGGGACTTCTACCACCGTGTGTTCGGCTACGGCTACGACCGGCCGGCCGCCGGCTCCACCGTCTTCCGCGTGGACGGCCGCCCGGCCGGCGGCATCGGCCCCGCCGGGACGGGCGCCCCCGCCTGGCTGACCCACTTCGCGACGGCCGACGCCGACCGCGCGGCCGCCCTGGTCCGGGCCCTGGGCGGCACCGTGCTGACCGGCCCCGGGCCGACGCCGTTCGGCCGCGCGGCCCTGGTCCGGGACGACGCCGGCGCCCTGTTCACACTGATCGGCGTCCCGCCCGGCGAGTCCGCGGCGGCCGCCTGAGCCGGCTGGGTCCGAAGGAGGGGGCCCGGGCCCGCCGGCGCCGCCGGAGGGGCGGCCGCGGTCAGTCCTTCACCGCGCCCGCGAGCCCGGAGACCAGCTTGCGCTGGACGGCGACGAAGAACACCAGCACCGGGACGGTCATCAGGGTGGACGCCGCCATGATGCCGCCCCAGTCGTTCTCGTCCGGCTTGAAGAAGACCAGCAGGGCGGACGGCAGGGTCTGGTTCTCGGTGGCACTGATGATGAAGGTCTTCGCGAACACGAAGTCGTTCCACGCCGCGATGAAGGAGAACACGCTGGTCGCCGCGAGGCCCGGCGCCACCAGGGGCAGCAGGATCCGCCACAGGATGCGGGTGCGGCTGGCTCCGTCGATCTGCGCGGCCTCCTCGATGGACACCGGCACCGCGGCGACGAATCCGCGCATCATCCAGATGCCGAACGGCAGCGAGAACGCCAACTGCACCAGGACCAGCGAGGCCAGGGTGTTCAGCCCGACCCCCGGGGCGAACCGCCCGGCGTCGCGGAACATGAAGAACAGCGGGATGGTCAGCGCCTCGACCGGGATCATCTGGGCGATCAGGAACATCACCATCACGGTGGTGCGGAACCGGAACCTGAACCTGGTCACGGCCACCGCGGCGAGGAACACCACGACCGCCGAGAGCACCACCACCGACAGCGCGACGACCAGGCTGTTCACGAAGTACCGGCCGAAGCCGTCCACGCTGAGCACCTGGCGGAAGCTCTCCAGCGTGGGGTGGGCCGTCCACGGCTTCGGGTCCAGCGACTGCACCTCGCCCTTGGGCTTGAAGGCGGAGAGCACCATCCAGAAGACCGGGAAGGCGGTGGCCGCCGCCAGCACGAGCGCACTGGTGTCGGCGGCGAGGCGCCACCGGCTGCGGGAGTTCACAGGTCGTTCCCCGTCCGTCGGAGGGTGCGGATGTAGAGGACCGTAGGGATCACCAGGACCAGCAGCATGATCACGCCGATCGCCGCGCCCAGCCCGTACTGCGAGGAGGCGAACGCCTTCTGGTACGCGTACACGTTCAGCACGAGGTTCTGGCCGGCGATGCCCCCGCCCTCGGTCATCACGTAGATCTGGGTGAAGACCTTGAAGTCCCAGATCACCGACTGGATCACCACGATCGTCAGGATCGGCCGCAGCATCGGTGCCGTGATCCGCCGGAAGGTCGTCCAGGTGTTGGCGCCGTCCAGCGCGGCGGCCTCGAGGATCTCCTCCGGGATCGCGCGGATCCCCGCGTAGAGGGTGACCATCACGAAGGGGAAGGAGTGCCACACCACGACGGCGCCGACGATCAGGAACGCCGTCCACTTGTCGTAGAACCAGTTGAACTCGTGGAAGCCGGTCAGCCCGAGTCGCACCAGCGTGTGGTTGACCAGGCCGAGGTTGGTGTCGAACAGGAAGCTCCAGACCGTCGACCCCGTCATCGCCGGCGCCGCCCAGGCCGCCGTCGCGGCGGTGGTCAGCACCAGCCGGGGCCAGCGGCCGACCCTGGTCAGCAGCACGGCCAGCGCGGCGCCGACG
The DNA here is from genome assembly GCF_044768035.1 of Kitasatospora sp. NPDC101176. Taxonomy (NCBI): domain Bacteria; kingdom Bacillati; phylum Actinomycetota; class Actinomycetes; order Kitasatosporales; family Streptomycetaceae; genus Kitasatospora; species Kitasatospora sp. NPDC101176. The sequence goes on along the minus strand of NZ_JBIWPA010000008.1, from coordinate 77,459 downwards.
GCCAGGGTGGCGAGCACGCAGAACGCGGCGAAGCCGACCGTCTGCAGCAGCACCGACCAGAACTGGCCGTCCTGGAGGATCCTCGTGTAGTTGCCGAGGCCGACGAAGGACGTCGGGGCCCCGCCGGAGGCCTGCGCCTGCCCGAAGTCCAGCACGGACAACAGGCCCAACTGGTAGATCGGATAGGCGACCAGCGGGACCAGGACGACCGCGGCCGGCAGGAGCAGCAGCAGCGGGGTTCGGCGGCGCCGGCCGCCCGGGGGTGCGGCCGGCGCCGGACCCCCGCGGCGACCGCCCGGGGAGGGCGGCGCCGCCGGGGCGGTCGTGGTGGGGACGGACACGTGCGGGACCTGCTCTCTTCCACGGGCCGGGGCGGGGTCAGTGCGCGGCGAAGGCGGAGGTGATCTGGCCCGCCGCGTCACCGGACGCCTTGGCCACGTCCGCCTTGCCGGTGACGACCTGTTGCAGCATGGTCGGGATCACCGACTGGGCGTCGATCTGCGCCCAGGCCTGGTCCAGCGGCACGAACCTGGTGCCCGCCGCGATGGTGTCGGTGAACGGCTTCAGGAAGGCGTCCTTGGCCGCGACCCTGGCACTGACGGACCTGAGCGTCGGCAGGTTGCCCATCGCGTCGTACATCTGCTCCTGGTACGCGGGGCCGGCCAGCAGCCGGGCGAACTCCACCGCGAGGGTCCGGTGCTTGGCCGCCTTCATCACGCCGAGGTTGTTGCCGCCCGCGAAGGCCGGCGCGATCGAACCGGCCTTCTCCCCCGGCAGCGGCACCACACCGTACTTCCCCTTCACCGCGCCCGCGTCGACCTTGCTGCGGCTGGAGTTGGGCAGGATCGCCATCGCCGACTTGCCGGCCGCGAACAGGTCCACGGTCTTGCCGCCGGTGAGGTCGGCGCACTGCTGGGCGGGGCAGCCGTCGGCACCGAAGAGGTCGGTGTAGCGCTTGATCCCGGCCTGCGAGGCCGGCGAGTCGATGGCCGCCTTGTAGGCCGTGCCGTCCTTGGCCGCGATGTCGCCGCCCGCGTCCCAGACGAACGGCAGCGCGCCGAAGGTGTACTTGCCGCCGACGGCGATGCCGAAGGTGTCGGGGTGCGCCGCGTGGATGCTCCGGGTGGCCGCGACGAGGTCGGCGTACGAGGCCGGCGGGGCGAGCCCGGCCTCGGTGAACAGGTCGCTGCGGTAGTAGAGGGCGCGGACACCGACCCACCAGGGCAGCCCGTAGGTCCTGCCGTCCACGACGGCGGTCCTGGCGATCGCCGGGTCCAGGTCGCCCTTGTCCGGCCAGGCGTCCAGGTCGGCGCCGATGTCGGCGAGGCCGCCCGCGGCGACGTAGCCGGGGAGGTCGGTGTTGCCGAACTCCACCAGGTCGGGGGCGCTGTTGGGGTCGTTGAAGGCGCCCTTCATCTTGGCCGCGCGGGCCGAGGCGTCGGTGTCGATGTAGCCGACCCGGACGGTGACGCCCTGGTGGGAGGCCTGGAACTCGCCGACCGCCTTGGCGATCACCGCCTCCTTGGCCGCGTTGCCGGCCTCGTTGTACAGCCAGACCTGGAGGGTGCCCGTCCGGTCGTCGCCGGCCCGGTCCGCGGCCGGTGCCGCGGTGCCCGGAGCACAGGCCGTCGCGGCGAGGCAGCCGGCGGCGAGGACGACGGCCGCGGCACTCCGTCCGATGAGTCGCATGGGTGAGGACCTCCCCTCCCGACAGTTGCCGCCGAGACGCGCGCCGTTGGGGACGGGTACGTCGAAGCGGGCCCTGACCGGGGCCGATGGTGGGTGTGGGTGGTGGACGGCCCGGACGCACGCGACGGCGTCCCGGGCAGGCCGGTGTGAGGGTGCGGCACGGCGGACCGTTCGGGTGGGACGGCCCGCCTGCTCGATGGCAGGGACGTTAGGCGCGGGCGATCGGCGCCAACAAGAGGCGGTTCGGGAAGTTTTGCACTGCACAACGTTGTGTCGAAGAAGCGGCGGAGCCGACTCGAACGGGTACGTTCTGACCACCGCCGCCGCAGGGCGCGGGACCACCGGCAGCACGAGACGAGGGACGGACCCATGACGGAGACGGGCCCCGGGGCCGCGACCGACCAGCCCGCGGGCACTGGTGCCGGTGCCGGCCGGAAGGCCACGACCGAGCGCAACCAGTCGTCCTCGCTGCGCCGGGCACTCGCCGTCCTCGGCCACGTCCGCGACCACGGCGACGGCCGCGGCGTCCCGCTCGCCCAGCTCGCCGAGGCCCTCGACCTCAACAAGAGCACCGTGCTCCGGCTCGCCGGCCCGCTGCTCGACGAACACCTCCTCGACCGCGACCGCGAGACCGGCTGGTTCCGCCTCGGCCACGGCTCACTGCGCCTCGGCCAGGCCTACCTGTCCACCCTCGACCTGCGCAGCGTCGCCGCCGAACACCTGCGCCGGCTCCAGCGCGAGGCCGGGGAGACCGTCCACCTGACCGTCTGGCAGGCCCCGGGGATCGTCTACCTCGACAAGGTCGAGGACGAGACCAACGTCCGGATGGCCTCGCGCGTCGGCAGCCGGGCCCCCGCCTACTGCACCGCCACCGGAAAGGCCATCCTCGCCTGGCTCCCCGACGAGGCCGTCACCGAGGTCGTCGCCGCCGGGCTGCGCCCCGTCACGGCCTGGACCATCTCCGACGAGCCCCGCCTACGGGCCGACCTCGCCCGGATCCGCGCCCGCGGCTACTCCATCGACGACCGCGAGAACGAACCCGAGGTCCGCTGCGTGGCCGCACCGATCTTCGACCACACCGGCGAGGTGACCGCGGCCCTGTCCGTCTCCGGCCTGACCTCCCGCATGACGGCCGCCCGGGTCCGCGCACTCGGCCCGGTCGTCGCCCAGGCCGGCCTGCGGATCTCCCGCGAACTCGGCTCCGACCGCCAGCCGTCCTGATCCACCCCGGAAAAACGGAAAAGGCCCGGCACCCCGAAAGGCACCGGACCCCGTCCGGAATAGAGCGCCAGGCCCGGGTCGCACGGACTCTCCCTACTGAAAGTAGGACGTGCTCTGGTAGCACCACTGACGCCTGACGAGGAATCATCTCCCTCGCAACGAGAAGAACACTAACACCCGAACACCGGAACGCCCAAGCCGCCCGATCCACCCCGGAAAAACGGAAAAGGCCCGGCACCCCGAAAGGCACCGGACCCCGTCCGGAATAGAGCGCCAGGCCCGGGTCGCACGGACTCTCCCT
>NZ_JBIWPA010000008.1:0-74152 GCF_044768035.1 Kitasatospora sp. NPDC101176 | reverse complement strand
CCCTACTGAAAGTAGGACGTGCTCTGGTAGCACCACTGACGCCTGACGAGGAATCATCTCCCTCGCAACGAGAAGTACAGTACCAGCTCCGTGACCAGGCGCAGAACCGGAGGGGAACCCCGCATGACGAGCATTCGACCCGAGGTCGTTCCGTACGCGGACGGCAGGCTCATGGACGTCCACCGCCCGCCGGCCGGTGCCGCCGGGCCGGCTCCCGTGGTGCTGCTGTGGCACGGCCGCGGGGCCGACGAACGCGACGTGCTGCGTCCGCTCGCCCGGGAGGCGGCCGCGCTGGGTCTGCTGGTGTTCGTGCCGGACTGGCGCTCGGACGGGCCGGACGGCGGCCGCGCCGAGCTGCTCGCCTCGCTCGCGTGCGCCCGCCGCGAGGCCGCCGCCCACGGCGGGGACCCGGAGCGCCTCGTCCTGGCCGGCTGGTCGCTGGGCGGCCGGGAGGCCGTCGCCGTGGCCACCCGTCCGGACGCCTCCGGTGGCACCCGTCCCGTCGCCGCCGTCGGGATCTCCTCCAGCTACGCCCGCCCCTCCGCCGTCACCGGCGACGCCCCGCTCGACCGGTTGGCCGCCGCCCCCTCCCCCGTGCCGGTGTGGCTGGTGCACGGCACCGAGGACGAGGTCGTGGGCCCGGAGCACACCCGGAAGCTCGCCGAGGCCCTGCCGGCGGCCGTGCTGCTCGAACTCCCCACCGACCACGCGGGCGTGGTGATGACGGCCTACGACGCCGGGGCCGGCCGCTGCCTCCCGACGGACGACCCGGGCGTCCTGCACGCCGGCCGCCGGACCGCGGCCGTCCTCGCCGAGGCGGCCGGCCTCCGCTAGGGCCTGCTGCCCGGGCCTCCCGCCCGGGCCGGTCAGGACACGCCCCCGCACCGCCCCCGGAACTCCAGGCCGGGGACCGTCACCGCGCCTCCTCGGCGGCGGAGGCATCGCCGCGGCTGCGGGTCAGCCGCCAGACCAGCTCCTCGCCGCTCCCGCCCGGGGCGGGGTGCTCGGCCGGGCGGCGGAGGCGTTCGGTGAACCCGAGGCGGGCCGGGACGGCACCGCTGGCGCGGTTGACCGGGTCGTGGACGACCTCGACGTGGTCGACGCCGGGGAGGCGGAACGCCTGGTCGACCAGGGCGCGGGCGGTCCGGGTGGCCAGGCCGCGCCCGGTGGCGGCGGGGTGCAACCAGTAGCCGATCTCGAGGCCCTCGCCCGGGGCCTCCGCGCCGCGGAACAGCACGCCGACGCCGACGATCGCCCCGTCCACCACGATCGCGTAGCTGAACGCCTCGCCGCGGGCCCAGAGCTCCTGGCGACGGGCCAGGAACTCGGCGGTCCTGGCCAGGCTGTGCTCGGCGACCCAGGGCATCCACGGGCGCAGGTGCTCCAGCGACTCCTCGATGACCCGGAAGAACTCCGGGAGGTCCGCCGCGGCGTCGAACCGCCGAAGCGTCAGGTCGTCCAGTTCGATCACCTGCTGGGGAAGGTCCATGCCGGGAGGATCGTGCGGCGGGAGCACCGCCGCAACAGGATTTCGAGCTGCGCCCCGGCCGGCCGGCGGCGGCCGTCCCCGCCTCCCCTCTGCCCCGCTCCCCGCCTCCGCTCCCCCGCCCCGGCGGTCCTCAGCGGCCGGCGGAGAGGATGCGCAGGTCGTGGCCGCGTTCCAGGGCTTCGAGGTCGTGGTGCAGCGGGGAGCGGGGAACGGCGAGCACCGGGCAGGTCGCGTGGCGGACGCAGTACGCGGTGACGGAGGGGCGCAGCAGGCGGGAGAAGCGGCCCCTGCTCCGGCCGGCGCCGAGGACGAGCCGGTCCCCGGGCTGGTCGGCGCAGCGGACGAGGGAGTGCCCGGCGTCGCCGCGGACGGTCTGGCAGCGCAGGCGGACTCCGGCGTGACGGCCGGCGAACGCCTCGTCGAGGACCTGCCGGAGGCGGGTGGCGGCGGCCTCGCGGCTGGCGGTGAGGACCGGCGGGCAGGGCGTCCGGTGGTGGCCGAGCCCGTCGCCGGGCGGGATCCAGGCCAGGACGGCGAGGACCTCGGCGTCGGTCCGGCGGGCCTCGGCGACGGCGTGGTGGAGGGCGGTGAGGCTGCCGAGCGAGCCGCTCACGCCGACGACGAACCGGCCGGCCGCGCCGCCTCTTCCCCCGCCACCGATGTCTGCCATGGTCCCCGCCTTCCGCCGCGACCCGTACCGTCGCTCGCCCTCGACGTGCAACGCCGTACCGTGCCCTGCCACTGCCGAACATCGTGCCGCACCGCCGCCGTCGCGCGCCCTGCCGGAACCAGCGAACCCGGGTGCGCCGGGCACCGGGTGCGGTGTTGACGCGGTTCTGACGCGCGGGCCCGTGTTCCCTACGCGGACCTGACGGCTCAGGGGCCGGGCGCCTCGGCGTCCCAGAGGTCGGCGAACATCCGGTCGAGGTGTTCCTCGCCGATCGGCGGAACGGGCAGCGGGTGGGCGGCGCGGGCACGGAAGCCGTCGAGCAGCAGGGCGAGGTAGCGGCGCCAGAGGTCGGGGCGCAGTTCGGTGGCCGCGGGGAGGGCGCGGCAGAGCGGGCCGAGCAGGAACAGCAGGTCCATGGTGACCACGTCGCGCCGCATGGTGCCCTGCTCCTGGGCGCGGGCGATGAGCGCGCCGACGGTGGCAGCGTGCCGGCGGCTGATCTCGATCATGCCGGGGATGGCCGGGATGGCCTGGGTGACCAGGTCGTTGACGCCGCGGTCGGCGGCGACGAGTGCGAAGATCCGGCCGAAGTAGTCCTCGAGGCCGGTCCAGGCGTCGTCGGCGGCCAGTGCTTCGTCGCCGGCGCCGGCCAGTCCGGCGGCTGCGTCGGCGAAGACCTCGCCGACGAGGGCCTCGCGGGTCGGGAAGTGGCGGTAGAGGGTGGCGTTGCCGACGCCCGCCTGCTTGGCGATCTGGTCCAGGGGGACGTCGAGTCCGTGCCGGGCGAACATGTCGCGGGCGGTGGCGAGCAGGAGGTCGCGGTTGCGCTGCGCGTCACGCCGGAGCCGTCCCGGGGGGTTCGCGCTGCTCGGTGCCATGCACCGACCCTAGCGCGTGTCCGCCGGTCGCCGCCGGGCGTGCGGCGCCGGGGCGGGGCGGAGCCCGACCGGCCCTCGGGGGCGGCGTGTCCGGGCTCCCGGTGCCCGGGCATCCGGCCCGGCGGCCTCGGCGGGGAAGTGTGCCGGGGCCACCGGGATCGGAGGGCTCGGCCTACGGCCGCCGGCTGCGGGCGGCCCGGCGTCCGGTCGAGCGGAGGCACGAGCGAAGGCGCGGGCGGAGGTCCGAGCGGAGGTGCGGGCGGGCCCGGGCGGCTCGGGGCGAGCGCGCCGGGCGGTTCAGCAGCCCTGGTCGATCAGGGAGAACGAGGCGTAGTGGTCGCCGGTGTAGTAGTCCTCCTGGTAGGCCTCGCCGGTGATGATCCGCCGGGCGCCGCGGGTCGGGGCGCCCGGCGTGATGACGGTGTACTCGTGGTAGTAGCCGTAGGACCGGCCGGGCAGGACGTGCTCTCTGTTCTGGAAGACGACGCCGTCCTGGGAGTACGGGAACGGCCCGTCGGTGGCGATCAGGTCGAGGGTGTCGGACGCCTCCGGGGGGAGGGCGGACAGACACACCGTGCCACTCACGTCGGCGTGCGCGTCGGTGGCGACGGCGACGGGCGCGAGGGTCATCAGGGCGACGGCGGTGACGGCGGCAGCGCGGGACTTCCACGCGCGTAGAGTGCGAGTCATGCCCCTCAGTCTGGCGAGCCACCGACAACTCCGGAACCCCCGCGCGAAGTATTAACCGTCGGGTAACTCCCCTGTTCAGCACGCGACTTGACCCGTATCCCGAGCCCAGCCGAACCACTCCCGCGCCGTCCACGAACCACCCCGGCCCGCCCTGGGCCGACCGCCGTCGAACAACCGGAACCGCCGGTCGGCCGGCCGCACTGTCGGCCTCCTCACACCTTGCCCCGGCTCCCGTTCCGCCCCCGCCCGGCCGCATAGAGTGCGGATCATGTCGGGCCGCAACGACCGCTGACGGGGTGGGCATGGGAACGGGCACGAGGGCAGGCACGGGAACCGGGACGGACGCCGGACTCCCGCTGACGGCCCGGCAGTTGATCGGACTGCTGGTCGACCCGGGCAGCTTCCGGGGCTGGGACGAACCGCCGGCCGGCCCGCCCGCCGACCCGGGCTACCGCGCCTCGCTCGACCGGGCGCGCGAACGCACCGGACTGAACGAGGCCGTCCTCACCGGCGCCGGCCTGGTCGACGGGCGGCCGGTGGCACTGGTGGCGTCCGAGTTCGGCTTCCTCGGCGGCTCCATCGGCGTCGCCACCGCCGAACGGATCACCCGCGCCGTCGAACGCGCCACCGCCGAGCGGCTGCCGCTGCTCGCCCTGCCGGTCTCCGGCGGCACGCGGATGCAGGAGGGATCGGCGGCCTTCCTCTGCATGCTGCGTATCACCGCCGCCGTCCAGGCCCACCGCGCGGCCGGCCTCCCCTATCTCAGCTACCTGCGGAACCCGACCATGGGCGGCGTCTTCGCCTCCTGGGGCACCCTCGGCCAGCTCGTGTTCGCCGAGCCGGGCGCCCGCCTCGGCTTCCTCGGCCCGCGCGTGTACGAGGAGCTGCGCGGCGTGGAGCTGCCCGCCGACGTCCAGCGGGCCGAGACCCTGGCCGAGCGCGGCCTGGTCGACGCCGTCGTGGCCCCCCAGGAACTGCGCGAACTGCTCCGCCGCACGCTCGCCGTGCTGGCCACCACCCCCTCGCCCCTTCCCGCCTCCCCCCTCCCTTCTTCCGCTTCCCCTCTCTCTTCCTCCCCCTCCCTTCTCCCGGCCTTCCCCGCCGATCCCCCGGACGCCTGGGACTCCGTCCGGCGCACCCGCCGCCCCGACCGTCCGGGCACCCGCGAGCTGCTGCGCCACACCGCCGGGGACCTGGTGCTGCTGGACGCCCCCGGCGGGCGGCACGGCGCCCTCGTCCGCGCCCTCGCCGTGCTCAACGGCTGGCCGGTTCTGGTCGTCGGGCAGCAGCGGCGGACCGCGGACCACGAGCGGCCCTTCACCGCCGCCGACCTGCGGGCCGTGCGGCACACCGCGCGGCTGGCCGAGGAGCTGGGGCTCCCCCTGGTCACCGTGGTGGACACCGCCGGTGCCGAACTGTCCGCCCAGGCGGAACTGGACGGGATCGCGATCGAGATCGCGCACTGCCTCACCACGCTGCTGGCACTGCGCACGCCCGTCCTGGCGGTGCTGCTCGGGCAGGGCTCCGGCGGGGGCGCGCTGGCACTGCTCCCCGCGGACCGGGTGATCGCGGCCGGGCACGCCTGGCTGGCGCCGCTGCCTCCGGAGGGCGCCTCGGCGATCGTCCACCGGGACGGCGGGCACGCCGCCGAGCTGGCCCGCGCCCAGGGCATCGGCGCGCACCAGCTGGCCGCGGTGGGGCTGGTGGACGAGGTGGTCGAGGAGCGCCCGGACGCCGCCGACGAGCCGGAGGCCTTCTGCGCCCGGCTCGGCGAGGCCGTCGGAGCGGCACTCTGCGGGCTGGCGGCCCTACCGGGGCCCGACCGCCTGGCGGCCCGGGCCGTACGGCACCGGCGCCTGGGCGACCTGCGCTGAGCCCGGGGCCGGGCCGCACCGCACCGCACCGCACCGCACCGCAAAGGGGCAACGCCGGCCACGCCGCACAGGCCAGGGATGAGGCCCGGGCCAGACCGCGAGGGAGGTCCCGGGCCCTCCCTCGCCGCTCAGGGGTGTGGCGCCGGTCTCAGCGGCGCCGAGATCGTCTGTACCCAAAGTGGCGTGCGCGAATCGGCGGGTGACGGCCGGAACGGGCCGCTCGGTGAGTGCGCTCACAGAGGAATCCCGTTTACGACGGCCGGTAGTGGCCGCGACGAAGCACCCGGGCTGCCCGGACACCATTCCGCGGCGGGACATCCGCGCAGCTCACATGGGGTCGGCGCGCCCACGCGCGGCCGACCCTTCGAATCCACGGCCCACCCCGCCCGTACGACCGGGGGTCGTAACGAGGGGGTCTTGGCGCCGGCCGATCCGGTCTGGCAACAATGGCTCCGTCGCCAGCCGCACCGGCTCCTGTCCCGCCGGTCAGCGGCTTATCGCCGAGTCACGCCCCGCGACCGATACGGCCCCTGTCCGGCCACGGTCCGAGACGGGGTGTGACCCGGCCCAACCTGATTGAGGTCTAGTTCTTCATGCCCGCTTTCAAGCTCCGTATGCGTACGTCCGCCGCAATTCTTGCCGGCGCCGCCGGTCTGACCGCCCTGGGTGCCGGCGTCCTGCCCGCCACCGCGAACGCCGCCACCGCCTCCCCGCAGGCCCTGGCCGCGCAGATCGTCCCGGCCAACCAGCTGGCCTCGTTCAGCCAGATCATCTCCCACGAGTCCGGTTGGAACGTGAAGGCGACCAACGCGAGCTCCGGCGCGTACGGCCTGGCGCAGGCCCTGCCGGGTTCCAAGATGGCCTCGGCCGGCGCCGACTGGAAGACCAACCCGGCCACCCAGATCAAGTGGGCGCTGGACTACATGAACTCCCGCTACGGCAGCCCGAACGCCGCCTGGGCGTTCTGGCAGAACCACCACTGGTACTAAGCCGACAGGATCGGCTCACCGACCACCACCCGTTTCCTGGCCACCTTCCCCCTCACCCCGGGGGTCGGACAGGGACCACCGGGGTGACCCGAGAGGGCCCGGGCCCGCGCGATCCGCGTGGCCCGGGCCCTCCCGCGGTTGACGGGGTACCGCACCCTCCCGCGGTGGAAGGGGCGCGGCCCGTCAGAGCTCGCCGGTGAGCCCGAGCAGTTCCCGCATCCGCGCGTACTTGGCGGCCAGCCGCTCGGCGGTCGCGGTGTCCAGCGCGGCGAGCCGGGCCGGGTCCGAGTTGTGCGCCAGATCGGCCCGCTTGACCAGCAGCGCCCCCGGCGTGGCCAGGATGCGCGCGGTGTACTTCTCGAGCGGCTCGTCGTCACCGCGGGTCAGCGCCTCCACGATCACCTTGGTGGCCGCGGGCAACGCGGCCCCGGCGAGCCACTCACGGCTCAGCCGGTCGTCCTCGACGCTGTCGTGCAACCAGCCCGCCGCGATCTGTTCCTCGGTGCCGCCGCGTGCGGCCGTCCCCCGGGCGACCGCCGCGATGTGCTCGCCGTACGGGTGGCCGTTCTTGTCGACCTGCCCCTCGTGCGCGCGCCGCGCGATCTTCTCCACCTCGGCCAGGCTCAGGTATTCGGGCTCCATCGCCTCATCGTAGATCCCGGCCGGCCCGCCCGCCGGGGCCGGCGGCCCGGCTGCCCGGCCGGTTCGCACGCACTGGTTTACTGCCGCGGGGCGGGCGACCCCCTCCCCGTCCGGCAGACCCGTCCGAGCGATCCGAGGAACCATGCCCGCCCTTCATCCCCTGCTGTCCGGCTTCGCCCCGATCTGGGCACTGACCGGGATCGGCTACCTGGTCGGCCGGAGCGGGCTGCTCGGTCCGCACGCGGAGGCGGTGCTCAGCCGGTTCGTGTTCCACGTCGCGATGCCGGCCGCACTCTTCCTGATGATCTCCCGCACCCCGCTGGACCGTTTCGCCAACCCCTCGATGCTGGCCTTCGCCGCCGGCACCGCCGTCGCGACCGGACTCGGACTGCTGGCGGCACGGCTGCTGTTCCACCGCAAGGCGGGCGAGGCGGCGATCGGCGCGATGGCCGCCGGGTACGTCAACTCGGCCAATCTCGGTATCCCGGTGGCCGTTCAGGTGCTCGGCGACGCCTCCTTCGTCGCGCCCGTCGTGCTGTTCCAGATCCTCTTCGTCACGCCCGCCGTCCTGGCCGTGCTCGACGGCGGCGCCGCCGGCCGCCGCGCGCTGCTCACCCTCCCGGTGCGCAACCCGATCCTGCTGGCCACCGCGCTCGGCGCCGTCGCCTCCGCCACGGGGCTGCACCTGCCCGCCGAGCTGAATCGTTCCTGTGAGCTGCTCGGCGGCGCCGGCGTGCCGACGGCCCTGGTCGCCCTCGGCATCTCGCTGCACAACCGCCCACCCGCCGCGGGCCGTTCGGGCCGCGCGGAGGTCGGGCTGAGCGTCGCGGTCAAGACGCTGGCGCAGCCGCTGGTCGCGTTCGCGGTGGCCGGGCCGCTGCTCCACCTGCCCGCCCACCAACTGCTCACCGTGGTGCTGTTCTCCGCCCTGCCCACCGCGCAGAACGTCTACGTCTACGCCCGCGAGTACGGGCAGGCCACCGGGCTGGCCCGGGACGCGGTGCTCTGGTCGACGCTGGCGTCGATGGCCACCCTGTCGGTGATCAGCTGGTCCCTCGGCCCGGCCTGAGGACCGCCACCCGTCCGGTGGACAGGAGTTGACGGGCGTGCAAGGGCGCCACGGCCGGCACGGACGTGGTGGGTGGCGCAGAAGCGGCGGGTGACGCGAAAGTGGCCGGAACCCGTCCGCTGCGCGACGGTCTTCCCTCATGCACCGGACAAAACCGCGGAACCCCGGTCGGCGCCACGCTCCCGGTGGAATGCTGGCGCCCATGAGCCAACCGGACACCCGCGAAGCCGAGTTCCACCACTGCGCCTCCGTCGTCACCGTGCCGCAGGTCGACGTGGACCACTACAACACCGTCCCGCGCGGCGCCTTCCTGATCGAGCCGCGACTGCGCTGCGACCTCGCCGGCGGGCACAACGGCATCCACTCCGCGCTCGTCCAGGGCGTCGGCTTCGACCTGCACTGGGCCTCCTGGCCCGAGTACCTGGTCGAGGTCGCCCCGCGCTGCCCGGCCGTCGGACCGTTCGAGGGGCCGGAGCCGCCCCGCGATCCCAACATCTGCCTGCTGCGCCAGGACCACCCCGGACCGCACTACGGCTGGGACTGGTTCTGACGGTCCCCGCGGTCCCCGCGTTCCCCGCTCACTCCCGGCTGGCGGCGGCCACCACCTCGGTCATGACCTCCAGGAAGCGTCGGGCCGTCGCCAGCTCCGCCGGGTCGAACCGCTCCATCGCCCCGACCAGATCACCGATCAGGCCGCCGAAGAACTCCTCCCCCAGGCGCACCGCCCGCTCCTCGACCACCAGTCTGACCTTCCGCCGGTCCTCGGGGTCCCGCTCGCGGCGGATCAGGCCGAGCCGCTCCAGCCGGTCCACCAGGCCGGTGGTCCCCGCCGAGTTCAGCCGCAGCGCCTCCCCGAGCCGCCCCGGGGTCACCACCCGGCCGGCCCGGGCCGCGTCCAGCAGGTGGACGAGCGCGCGCAGATCGGTCGGATGAAGGCCGTTGCGGGACGCGAACTCGGCCCCGAACAGGTCGAGTTCGACTGTCAGACCGCGCAGCAGGTGGACCAGTCGCATCGGTTCCTCGGCCTCGGACACCCTCTCGTCCTTCCTCGGGCACGTGCGTGCCGGTATTCTCTCGCTCAGCGAGATACTTGTGCAACGAGTGATCAGGAACAGACCCATCCTGCCCGCATCCTGCCCGCGGAGGCTCGCCTTGTCCGCATCCAGCGCCCGTTCCGCCCGCACCGGCCGTCGTTCGACCCGCACCTCACCCCCCGACCGCACGGCACCCTTCCTGGCCGCCTACGACGCCCTGCTGGACCGCTGGCCCGTCCCGGTCGAGCCGCTCACCGTCCGCACCGGGCACGGGACCACCCGGATCAACGCCTGCGGCCCCGCCGACGGACGCCCGCTCGTCCTGCTGCACGGCGGCGGCGCCACCTCCACCCTGTGGTCCGCCAACGCCGGCTCCTGGGCCGCCGCGGGGCACCGCGTCCTCGCCGTCGACCTCATCGGCGACCCGGGGCGCAGCGTCCACGACGGGCCCGCCCTCGCCGGCCTCCCCGGACTGCTCGGCTGGCTGGACGCCGTCCTCGACGGCCTCGGCGTCCCGCGGGCGGACCTCTGCGGCCACTCCTACGGCGCCTGGATCGCCCTCCAGTACGCACTGCACGCACCCGACCGCGTGGACCGGCTCGCACTCCTCGACCCCACCCAGTGCTTCGCCGGCTTCCGCCCCGGCTACCTGCTGCACGCCCTGCCCCTGTTCCTGCCCGGTCGCAGCGCCGACCGCGCCCGCCGCTTCCTCGACTGGGAGACCGGCGGCGCCCGGCTCGACCCCGCCTGGCGCGAGGTGTACGCCCTCGGCCACGCCGACTTCCCCGCCTCCCGCGTCGTCACCGGCCCCCGCCCCACCCCGGACCGGCTGCACACCCTCGCCGCCCCGACCCTCACCCTCCTCGCCGAGCACAGCCGGGTGCACGACGCCCACCGGGTCGCCGAGGCCGCCCGCCGCGCGCTGCCCGGCTCCACGGTGGACGTCCTCCCCGACGCCTCCCACCACGACCTGCCGATGGCCGCGGCCCCCGAGGTCAACCGACGGCTGGCCGCGTTCCTCGCCACGCCACCGGCCTGACCGGACACCCGGGGCCCCGACACACCACCCCGTGCACCCCGGCTCCCGATCGGCACACCCCGGGGCCGCCGCGCTCCTCAGGTGTCAGCGGTCACGGCGGCCCGGCTCCGGCGGAAGCTCCGGAAAGCCGCTGGTCCGGGCGTCCGCTCCTGCGGGCTCAGGAGGAGGACACCGCCGACCGCCGACGCGTGCCGACTCGTCGTGTCCCTCGGCACTCAGGAGGTGCGGCCGAAGGCGGCCTCCAGCACCATCGGGAGCTCGGCCTCCGGGACGGTGGCGCGCAGCTCCGCGAGGACTCCCGGCAGGTCCTCGTCGAGGATCCAGCCCCGGTGGTCCTCGCGCAACCGGCGGACGACCGCGACGAGTTCGGGCCGCAGACCCATCCAGCCGCGGGACTCCCGGACCTGCTGGTCCACCTGGTCCATGAACCAGCGCATCACCTCGTACGGCACGTCCCAGAAGGACTCCGACGGCCGGCCCCGGGTGGCGAAGGACACCGACGGCTGCTGCGCCGGATCCTCGTCGGGGACCACCGCCAGCACCAGGGCGCCGGCGTCGTCGACGCGGTGCAGCTCCAGGTGCCAGGCGTCCTCGGAGACGGAGTACAGCGCCGTGCTCACGAACCTGTCGTCGGGGGACGGGAGGGTCATGCCGGCATGCTGTCACGGGGGCCGGAGGGCCGACGAGTGGGTTTCCGCCGCCGGCCGGCCACCCCCGGCCACCGGCCGACCGCCGACCGGGCGGCGCGGCCGCACCCCCGTACGGGCCGCGGCGCCGGCCGACCGGCCGGCCGCCGAGAGGCGTCAGTAGATCAGGTAGCCCGGGCGGTGCCCCTCGTCGTCGATCTCCCCGGTGGCCTGGGCCCGCAGCTTGCGGGACAGCGCCTCCAAGGCGCGGGAGGCGGCGACCTCCTCGCCGATCCTGGCGAGCGGACGGTCATCCGCACTCTTCACGGACTCGCCGTGGGCGCTCAGGCCCGGCGCCCGGGCGCCCGTCAGCCTGGCGTCGCACGCCGTGTGCACACCGTCTTCCTCGAAGCTCAGCTCCACGTCCCACTGGTTGTGCATCCCACACCTCCTGGCGGCGGCCCCCTCCACGCCTGTCGGGACCGGCACGGACGGTGAGCCGTGGCGGCCGCTCACACCAGCGTGCGCCCGTCCCGCCCGTGGCGGCAAGCGCGGCGGCGGACGGCCCGACGTGCACCGCCGACCGTCCGCCGACCGGGCCCCGCCGCCGCCCCGGCGGTACGCTGACGGAAGCGCGCCGCGACCGCCGACCGGCCCCGGAACCCCACCGGCGCGGCGCAGGCAGCGACAACCGGGTGGTCCCTTCGTGGCGGTCTTCCTCCTCGCTCTCAGCGCCGCCTGCTGCCTGGGCCTCGGCTTCGTCCTCCAGCAGCACGCGGCGCAGCGGGCGCCCCGTGCCGACCTGCTGCACTGGCGGCTGCTGCTGGACCTGATGCGGATGCCCGAGTGGCTGCTCGGCACGGGCTTCATGGTCAGCGGCCTGATCCTGTCCGCGCTCGCCCTCAACCAGGGCGAGGTGTCCCTGGTCGAGCCGCTGCTCGCGACCAACCTGCTGTTCGCCATGGCGCTCTCCCGGGTGCTGACCCGTCAGAGCCTCGGCCGCTCGGGCTGGGCCGGGGTGCTGCTGCTCGGCCTGGGGGTGACGGCCTTCATCGTGGCGGGCAGACCGACCGGCGGCGGGGCTGCGGCCGGGGAGCTGCGGCACTGGCTGGTGGTCGGCACGGTCGTCGGGCTGACCCTGCTGCTGGTCTCGCTGGCCCGGCGGCTGCCGCTGTTCGAGGAGGCGACCCTGTTGGCGCTGGCCGCCGGGCTGCTCTACGGCCTCCAGGACGCGCTCACCCGCACCACCACGCAGCGCCTCGACCACGACGGGCTGGACGCGGTGCTGCGCAGCTGGCAGCCGTACGCGGTGGTGGCGGCGGGCGTGGTGGGGCTGCTGCTGGTGCAGAGCGCCTTCGAGGCCGCACCGCTGCGGATGTCCCTGCCCGCGCTGACCGCCGCCCAGCCGATCGCGGGCATCGCCTGCGCGGTCGGCTTCCTCGGCGACCGGTTGCGGGTGACGCCGGGCGCGCTGGCGTGGGAGGCGGCCGGGCTGGTGGCCATCGTCATCGGGGTGATCGTGATCGGACGCCACCCCGCGATGCCGGGGAGCGCCCGCGAGACGCCGGGAGCCGTCCCCGCCGCACCGGACGGACAGGGCGCACCGGGCGCACCGGGCGCACCGGGCGAGGGTTGCTCCGACGGTACGCCGTACCGCAAGGCCCCGGACGGGAACAGGGCCCGGGACGGGAACGGGAAGCAGGACGGAAACGGGGAGCAGGACCCCGGCGGTGGCAGCAGCAGCGGGAAAGCCGGCTAGGCGGGCCGGGCCGATGTGCTGGAGCGCCCGGGCGGACGCCGTGGCCGGTGGGGTGATCGCCGGTGTCGGGGTGCTCTGCCTGATCCGTGCCCGGCGGGCCGGCCGGCCGCGGCGGCTCCTGCTGGCCTCGCTGCCCCTCGTCCTGGGGACGCACCAGCTGATCGAGGCGCTGGTCTGGCTCGATGCGGACGGCGGGCTGCCCGACGGGGTCGGCACTGCGGCGCGCACGGCCTGGGCGGTGATCGCGCTGCCGCTGCTGCCCGTGCTCGTACCCGTCGGCGTGTGGTGCGCGGCCACCGAACCGGACCACTCCGCCGGTCCGGCCCGCCGCGGCCGACCGGGGCCCGTCCTGGCCGTGCTCACCGCGAGCGGCGCGGCCGTCGCCGTGCCGCTCGCGGTGGCCGTCGCGGCCCACCCGGTGACGGCCGCCGAGCACGGCCACACCCTCGGCTACGGCATCGGCGTCCCGCACCCCGCCCTCCTGCTCTCCGGCTACCTGCTGGCCACCATCGGCCCCCTCCTCGCCTCCGGCGACCGCCTGCTGCGCCGCCTCGGCCTGCTCACCGGCGCGGGCGCCGTGCTCTGCGCCCTGCTCTGGCGCCTCGCCTTCGTCTCCACCTGGTGCGCGCTGGCCGCCGTCGTGAGCCTCCTGCTCCTGCAGTGGTCGGGCCGCACCGCCGCGGACGACCGCGCGCGGCTCCCCCCGGCCACCGCCCCGCGCTGACCGCCCGCGCCGCCCCTCCGGCGGGCTACGGCCGCTGCACCCCCGCCCGGCTGCCCGGAGGTCCGCCGACACGGCCCCTCGGAGGCGCGCCCGGCTCCGCACGGCCGACCGGAGCCAGGGGCCGACCGCGGCTCAGTGGACCGGCACCGTCTCCCGTTCGGCCCGGCCGGCCGGGACCTCCGCGTTACAGCCGCGGTCCCGGTCCCGGTCGCGGTCCCGGTCGCGGTCCCGGTCGCGGCGGCCGTCCATCTCGCGCCACTCCGGGCGGAGGCCGGCGAGGTTGGTGGTGGCGAAGTACAGCAGACCGCCGGCGACCAGGGTGGGTATCAGGCCGACCAAGGCGATCGCCGCGCCGGCGAGGAGACCGCCGAGGGGGATGCCGGCCCAGGCGAGGGAGTCGCCCAGGGCGTGGACGCGGCCGAGCAGGTGGCGCGGCACCCGCTCGAAGAGGACGGCGCCGAGGATCGGGTTGAGGAAGCCGGAGCCGAACCCGCCGACCGCGAAGACCGCGAGCACCACCCACATCGGTGCACCGGCGGCGAGCACCAGGAAGCGCGGTGCCCCGGCCAGCAGGAACCCGGCGAAGAAGACGGCCCGGCGGGGCAGCCGGTGGGCGACGGCGGCGGCGATCAGGCTGCCGGCCACGGCGGCGATGCCCATCGCGCTGGCGGTCAGGCCGATCGCGGCCGGGCCGTTCCCGGACTCCCGCGCCCAGACCGGCACCAGGACCGTCATGAACCCGGCGTCGAGCAGATTGGTGATGCCGACCATCACGATCACGGTGAGCAGCAGCGGCTCGGAGCGCAGGAAGGCGAGGCCCTCCCGGAACATCCGCCAGTAGCCGGTCCGTTCGGCCTCCTCCGGCACGGGAACACCCCCGGAAGCACCCTCGGCAGCGCCCCCGTCCGGGCTCCCCGCCGGGCTCCCGGACGCGGCGGCCGGGACCCCCGGGACCGCCGCCCGGCCCATGCCGCGGGGCAGCGCGAGAGCGATGACGAGGGAGCCGAGGGCGAAGGTGGCCGCGTTGACCGCGAGCCCCGCCATCGGGCCCGTCAGCGCGACCAGCCCGCCGCCGACCGCCGGCCCGACCGTGGACGCCAGCCGTTCGGTGACCCCGGACAGCCCGGTGGCCCGCTCCAGCGGCACCCGGGCGGCGTCGGCGGCCTCCGGGACCATGACCGACTTGGCGAGGTCCCCCGGGCCCCGCATCGCGCCGATCACCGCGACCACCGCCAGCAGGAGCCAGAACGGCAGCAGCCCCTGCGCGTGCAGCAGCGGGACCAGACCGGCGGCGACCGCACTCACCGCGTCCGTCGTCCAGGACACCACGCGCGGGCCGAGGCGGTCGACCAGCGGCCCGGTCAGGGCCTTGACCAGGACGTAGGGCGTCATTTCCGCGAAGGCGACCAGGCCCGTCATGGTGGCACTGCCGGTGGTGGCGAGGACGAACCAGGGCAGGGCGATCGCGGAGATCCGGGTGCCGGTCAGGGAGACGGCGGTGGCGGCGAGCACCCCGGCCAGCGGCCGGAGGCTGCGCGCGGACGGTGCGGCGGTGGCCGCCCCGGTGGTCGCGGCGGCGGTCATCGGGGCTCCTCCGCCGCGGGCTCGGCCTGGGGCTCGGGCAGCACGTGCAGGACCACGGCCACCGGCTCGGCGCCCTCCGGCGCCGGACCGGCGGTGTCGACCCGGCGGTACCGGCCGATCACGGTGGAGAGTTCGGCGGAGAGCTGCTCGGCCTCGGCCGGGGTGATCAGCAGCACGAGGTCGCTCAGGTCGACCGTCCTGCGCCAGTCGCGCGGCATCGTCTCGAAGGCGTCCAGCGCGCGCTGGCCGAGCAGGGTGTGGGCGGCCAGGACGGACCGCAGGAAGCCGACGGCCGTGTCGGGCTCCTCGTCGGCCAGCTCGTCGCCCGTCCAGACGGTGAGCGGGTGCGAGGACCGCCACCAGCGCTCGCGGGCGTTGCCGCGCTCCGGATCCTCCTCGACGAATCCCGCGGCGGCGAGCTGGCGCAGGTGGTAGCTGGTGGCCCCGGAGTTCAGGCCCAGCTGTTCGGCCAGCCTGGTCGCGGTGGACGGCCCGTGCTTGCGCAGCAGCCCGACCAGCTGCATCCGCACGGGGTGGGCCATCGCCCGCATGCCCCTGGCGGTGAGGACGGCGTGCGGGTCGTCGCTGTGCTTCCAGCCGCTTTCATCGGTCATGGCAGGAGCGTACGACCGCAAAGGACTCTTTGCAAAGGGTTTTTTGCGAAGGCCTCTTTGCGGTTCGCTCCTCGGCGGCCGGCTTCCCCGCGGTCAGCTCCCCTGCGGCCGGCTTCCCCGCGGTCAGCTCCCCTGCGGCCGGCTTCCCCGCAGTCAGGTTCCCGGCGGCCGGCTTCCCCGCGGGCGCGGCGTTCCCCCGGCTCAGTCGTGCGCCACCGCCAGCAGCAGCACCACCGTCAGCCCGCCGCCGGGCGTCGGCTCGACCGCGACCCGCCCGCCCGCCGCCAGCACCAGGCTGTGCACCGTGGGCCCGACCGGCCCGTCCGGGCGCACGCCCGCGAGCAGCCACTCCCGCGCCTCGGGCAGCGCGTCCGTCCCCCGGTCGGACACCCGTATCTCCACCCGCCCGCGCGGGCGGGCCGCCGCGCCCAGCCCCGCCGCCACCAGCTCGTCCGCCGCCGGCCCCGGCCCACCCGCCACCTCGGCCCGGACCAGCACCCGCCCGCCCGGCGGGTTGCGCCGGACGGCGTGGTCGACCAAGCCCGCCAGCGCGGCCTCCAGCCGGCGGGCGTCCCCGGCCACCACCGGCAGCCCGGGCGCGACCCGGACCGTCACGGCCGCGGCGCGGCCGCCGCCGCGCACCACCCGGCGCACCACCTCGGCCACCTGGACGTGCCGTGCCCGCGGTTCGCAGCCGCTCTGCCGGCCGGTCCAGCCCAACCGCTCCAGCTCCGGCCCGGACAGCGCCCGCGGCCCCGCCATCGCCCCCGGGTGGAAGGGCCCCGGGGCCTCGTCCACCGCCCCGCCGCCGGCCCGTCCCGGAACGCCCCGGGCGCCGAGCGCCCGGGCCCCCGACGCGACGTAGCCCCAGAGCTTCCCGCGTGCCATCGCCCTGCCCCTCGTGCTTCTCCGGCGGCCGTCCCCGGTACGGCGGCCCACCGCTGCGGGCCGCTTCCCAGGCCCTCCTGCCAGCCTGCGCCTCCCCCGCCCCGGTGACAATCCGGCTCGGGGGCCGGGGGCCGCGCGCCGCCCCCGCCGAGCGGCCGGTCGGGCACCCGCCGACCGGCGGGGCGGCCCGTCGGAACGGGCCCGACCGGTCTCGGGACCCCTCCGGACCGCACCCGGCGGCCTGGTGGAGGTCTCGTGGAGGAGTGCCGGAGGACCCGCGCAGGAGGGTCCGGCGGCGGGCGGCGGCGGCCCGGACCACGCCCCGGGCCGGGTCCCGGGGCAGGACCTAGACTGACCCCATGCCCCGGCTCAACGACCAGGTGCGGGAGCTGCTCCAGGAGTACGCCGACCTGATCAACATCACCGGTGGGGACGCCTTCCGGGCCCGCGCCTACGAGAAGGCCGCCCGCGCGGTCGGCGGCCACGCCGAGGACCTCGCCGGCCTGGACGCCAAGGGCCTGCAGCGCATCCCCGGGGTCGGCAGGTCCACCGCCGAGAAGGTCGCCGAGTACCTGTCCACCGGGAGCATCACCGCCCTGGACGAGCTGCGCGCCGAGATCCCGCCCGGCGTGCGGGAGATGATGGCGGTGCCCGGCGTCGGCCCCAAGCGGGCCCTCGCCCTCCACCGCGACCTCGGCCTCGCCTCCGTCGACGACCTGGCCGCGGCGGTCCGCGCCGACCGGCTGTCCGACGTGGCCGGGTTCGGCGAGCGCAGCGGCGAGAAGATCCTGCACGGCATCGAGGTGATGCGGCAGTCCGGCGGACGCAGCCTGCTCGACGCGGCCACCGAGCTCGCCGAACAGCTCGTCGCCGCGCTCTCCGCCGTCCCCGGCTGCACCCGCTGCGCGTACGCGGGTTCGCTGCGCCGGATGCGCGAGACGGTCGGCGACATCGACGTGCTGGCGACCGCCGGCGACTCCGCGCCGCTGATGGCCGCGCTGACCGGACTCCCGTACGTGGCCGAGGTGATCGGCAGCGGGCCGACCAAGACCTCGGTGCGCACCACCGGGGGCGTGCAGGTGGACCTGCGGGTCGTCCCCGAGGAGGACTGGGGCGCGGCGCTCCTCTACTTCACCGGCTCGAAGGCGCACAACGTCAGGCTCCGCACGATGGCCGTCCGGGCCGGGCTGAAGCTCTCCGAGTACGGGCTGTTCGAGGTCGACGGCGGGGCCAAGGTGGTCTCGGCGACCGAGGAGGAGGTCTACGCGGCGCTCGGCCTGCCCTGGATCGCGCCGCCGCTGCGCGAGGACCGGGGCGAGATCGAGGCCGCCCTGCGCGGCGAACTCCCGGACCTCGTCCAGGAGTCGGACCTGCGCGGCGACCTGCACACGCACACCGACCTGACCGACGGACTGGCCACCCTGGAGGAGATGGTCGACACCGCCGCCGCCCGCGGCTACTCGTACTACGCCGTCACCGACCACGCCCCGGACCTGGTGATGCAGCGGATGACCGACGAGAAGATGCTCGCGCAGCGCGAACGGCTGCGCGCCCTCGCCGGCCGCCACCGCCGGCTGCGCCTGCTGCACGGCACCGAGCTGAACATCGGCCCGGACGGCGGGGTGGACTGGCCGGCCGACTTCCTGGCCGGTTTCGACGTCTGCGTGGCCTCCGTCCACTCGCACTTCACGGCCGGCCGCGACGCCCAGACCCGTCGGCTGATCCGTGCCTGCGAGAACCCGTACGTGCACGTCATCGGCCACCTCACCACCCGGCGGATCGGCCGGCGCGGGCCGATCGACGTCGACCTGGACGCGGTGTTCGCGGCCGCCGCGCGCACCGGCACCGCGATCGAGGTCAACAGCTCCCCGCAGCGCCTCGACCTGCGCGACGAGGACGTGCTGCGGGCGAAGCGGCACGGCGTCCGATTCTCGATCGACAGCGACGCCCACGCCACCGGCCAGCTCGCCTACCCGCGCTTCGGCGTCGGCACGGCGCAGCGCGGCGGGCTCACCGCCGAGGACGTGATCAACACCTGGCCGTGGCAGCGGCTGAAGCGCTTCCTCCGCAAGGACGCGCTGCGCTGAGCCGCACCACCCCGCGCCGCGACGGCCGCCCCGCCCCGAACGACCCCGGCCCGTCCCTGCCCGAACCGCCGCGAACCGCTCACCCCCCGGCGAACGAGGCCCCCGGCGAGGCGAGCACCCGGGCCGCCGTGCGGTGCCCGAGCGCGGCCGCCCCGGAGAGGTCGCCGGTCTCCAGGAACCCGGCGAGGAACCCGGCGGCGAAGGCGTCCCCCGCGCCGGTGAGGTCGCGCACCTCGCTCACCGGTGGCACCGGCACGGTGCGCAGCGCCTTCCCCGGCGCGTCGACGGTGGTCGGCTCGGCGCCCGCCTTGGTGACCACCGTGGTGGCCGGCAGCCCGGCCCGCTCCGGCCCGGGCAGCCCGCCCGCCAGCAGTCCGAGGAACTCGGACTCGGAGCGGTTGGCGAACACGAAGGTCGGTGCCAGCCCGGCCAGCAGGGCGAGGAAGCGCTCCCGCCCGTACCGCTCCAGCATCCCGGTGGAGGAGGCGTCGACGGAGGTGGTGCCGCCGGCCCTGCGGACCCGGGCGAGCGCGTCCACCGCCGTGCGGCCGACCGGATCGCCGTCGAAGGAGTAGGCGGGCACGTGGAGGTGGGTCAGGCCGGCCAGCCATGCGTCGGGCACCCGTTCCAGCAGCGTGGCCGCGCCGCGGTCGGGCAGCATGGTCCGCTCGCCGTCCGGATCGATCAGGACCACGACGCTGCCGGTCCGGCCGCGCCGCTGCACCCTCACGTCCACGCCGTGGCCGGCCAGTTCGGCCACCACGGCGTCGCCGACCGGGTCGTCGCCGACGCAGCCGAGGAACCGGGCCGGACACCGCCCGGCGGCGAAGCCGGCCACGTTGGCCGCGCTGCCGCCGCGACGCCGGAACACCCGGGCCGGCGAGTCGGTGCCGTGGCGCAGCGGCCCGTCGACCCAGACGACGACGTCCTCGACGAGGTCGCCGAGCACCCCGAGCACGGTCAGGCCCCGGTCTTCGCGGCCGCCGCGAGGGCGGTGGCGATCTCGCCGCCGAGCCGGACGTTGCCCCGGTAGACCTCGACGTTGACCTCCAGGCTGCGGCCCCCGGTGTCGCGCTGGATGTGGTCGAGCAGGAACGGCGTGGCGGCGTTCCCGGTGATGCCCCGGCGTTCGGCCTCGGCCCGGGCGCGGGCCAGGATGCCGTCCAGCTCGTCCGGCGGCAGCTGCTTGGCCGGGTCGACGGGGTTGGCGATCAGGACGGCCTGCGGCAGCCCGAGGGCGTCCCGGGCGTCGATGACCCGCGCGGCCTCCTCGGGCGAGTCGACGCGGTAGGCGATCTCGTGGCCGGAGTCGGTGACGTAGAAGCCGGGGTACCGGCGGGTCCGGTAGCCGATGACCGGGACGTTGTAGGTCTCGAAGCGCTCCAGGGTGGCCCGGATGTCGAGGATGGACTTCACGCCCGCGCTGATCACGGTGACGGGCGTGGCGGCCAGGGTGGTCAGGTCGGCCGACTCGTCGAAGCTCTCGGACGCGCCGAAGTGCACGCCGCCCAGGCCGCCGGTGGAGAACACCCGGATGCCGGCGCGGTGGGCGAGAAAGGCGGTGGCGGCGACGGTGGTCCCGCCGTGCCGGCCGAACGCGGCGACCACGGGCAGGTCGCGCAGGCTCACCTTGTCCAGGCCGTCGGTCGCGGCGAGCTCGGTGATCTGCTCGGTGGTCAGGCCGACGGTGGGCACCCCTTCGTGCACGCCGATGGTGGCCGGCACGACGCCCGCGTCGCGCAGCTGCGCCTCGGCCGCCAGCGCGACGGCCAGGTTGCGGGGCCGCGGCAGGCCGTGCGTGAAGATCGTCGACTCGAGGGCGACGACGGGCCGGCCGTCGGCCACGGCCCGGGCGACCTCGTCCGCCACGTGGACGGCCCGCGGGGGGCCGCCGGCCTCGGGAGTGCTGATGGGCAGTCCGGTCATGATGCGGTCCTCCTGTGAGGTGCCACCGGGACGGGGCGACGTGCCGTTCAGCGTATGGACCGTCCGCATCGGAATCCAGAATGAGTCCCGGGGCTTCCGATAGCCTCCCGGCTATCGGTCACGGGCGCGAACTAGTCTTCGGGCATGGGTCTCACCTTGCGTCAGCTCGAGGTCTTCCTCGCCGTCGCCGACACGCTGCACTTCGGCCGGGCCGCGGAACGGCTGCACATCTCGCAGCCGACGGTCAGCCAGGAGGTGGCCCGGCTCGAGCGGGCCGTCGGTGTCGAGCTGTTCGACCGCAGCCGCCGGTCGGTCGCGCTCACCGGGGCCGGCGCGGTGATGGCCGCGGAGAGCGGCCGGCTGCTCGGGCAGGCGGAGTCGCTGCTGGCCCGGGTGCGGCTGCACGAGGAGTCCCGGCTGCGGACGGCCCGGATCGTGGCCTCGCCGAGCGTGGTGAACCGGCTGCTCCCCGCCGTCGTCAGCCGGGCCGAGCTGGAACTGCCCGCCCTCACCACCGCCGAACTCGCCGTCGACACCGGGCAGGTCTCCGCCACCCTGGCCGCCGAACTCGCCGACATCGGCCTCGGCCGGTTCCTCGACGAGGCGCCCGGCTACCGTCTGGAGCGGCTCGCCGACGAGCCGGTGCGGGTCGCCCTCGGCCGGGACCATCCGCTGGCCGGCCGGGCCGCCCTGCACCTCGCCGAACTGGGCGACCTGCCGCTGCTGTCGTGGCCGCGCGAGCAGCACCCGCGCTACCACGACCACGTCCTCGGCCTCTGCGCGGAGCGCGGCGTCGACCCGCCGGTGCTGGTCAGCCCGCCGCGGATCGTCGGGTCCCGGCTGTACCTGCTCGCCCGCAACCGCGCGTTCTCGCTGGTGCCCGGTTCGATGACCGGCCACCTCACCGGGGACGTGACCACCGTCCGGCTGGAGGGCCGGGCCACCCTGCCGCTGGAGATGCAGTGGCGGGCGGACGACCGGCGCCCGCTGCTGGGCGCCCTGCGCGACCTGTTCCGGCAGGAGGCCGCGGCCCTGGCGGCGGACTGAGCCCCCGGAGCGGCGGAGGGCGGCACGGGCCGAACACCTACCCCCCGACCACCGACCCATTGACCACCGGCCACCGACCACCGACCACCGGCCGCCACCCCGGCCCATTGACGCTGCCATGCCAGCACCGGAAGGATGCCCGGATCACCCACCCGGCCCGCGGCGACGCCCGCCGGCCGCCCGACCCCGGGGATCCGCCTTGGCCGTCCGCCCCCTGCTCCGCCGCGCCGCCGGCTTACTCGGCGCCGCCGTCCTGACGCTCGCCGGCACCCTCACCGCCGCCGGCCCCGCCCGCGCCGACTTCGGCACCGACTACCACGACCCCGTCACCGCCACGCAGCCGCTGACCCGCCCCGACACCCGCTCCTGCACCGTCGAGGTGATGCACGACCAGCCGTTCCGCAACGGCTACGGCAACCCGCCCGACACCCCGTACACCGCCACCCTGACCCCGCCCGCCGACTGCGCCGGCCCCTGGTCGGCCGTGGTCATGGATCTCCACGGGCAGGTCGCCGGGCGGCAGTTCGACCGGATCTTCAGCGTCCGCGTCGGCGGCGTCCAGGTGCTGCTCTCCTCCACCCCCGAACCGTCCAAGGACGGCATCGAGTGGAGCCTCGAACACGACGTCACCCGCTACGCCCCGCTGTTCACGGCGGGCCCGCAGCCCTTCTCCTTCGACCTCGCCAACGTCACCGACGCCACCTACACCGGCGTCTTCACGATCAGCGCGAGCCTCACCTTCTACACCGCCGACCGCCACCGGCCGGCCGTCCGCACCGCCGACCGGCTGCTCACCACCGGCCCGTTCGCGCTCACCCAGGCCGCCCCCACCGCCGGCCGCGACCTCACCTTCCCGCAGAACCTGGAGCGCCTCACCGCCGAGGTCTACACCCGCGGCGGCGGCGCCTGCGAGGAGTTCGCCTACGCCTCCGCCCCGGACGCCTTCGTCAGCGCCAACCCGGGCCTCGGCGCCTGCGGCAAGGGCCCGTTCCGCGAGCTGCGGCTGACCGTCGACGGGCGCACGGCCGGCGCCGTCTGGCCCTACCCGGTGATCTACACCGGCGGCTGGGACCCGCTGCTCTGGCGGCCCGTGCCCGGCGTCTTCGCCTTCGACCTGCCCGCCTACCGGCTCGACCTCACCCCCTACGTCGGCCTGCTCGTCGACGGCCGCCCGCACACCGTCGGCATCGGCGTGAACGCCGCCGAGGCGCAGAGCAACGACGTCTGGACCGGCCAGGTCAACCTGTTCGCCGACGTCGACCACGGCGCCGCCCGCACCACCGGACAGCTCACCGACCACCGGGTCGCCGCCGAGGCCACCGTCGGCACCGACCTCACCGACCACGGCGGCGGCAGCGGCGACTGGACCGTCACGGCCGGCCGCCACGACCTCGCCCGCGGCTGGGTCCAGACCTCCCACGGCCGGGTCACCACCGAGGTCCGCGACGACCTCGCCTTCCGCTCCGCCCAGCAACTGCGCGACGGCGGGAACGACATCACCCTGCACAACGGCACCGACCTCACCCGCACCACCACCAGCTGGGGCGGCGGCCCGCGCCGCACCACCACCGTGCACGAGGGCGAACCGCTGGACGTCGGCTACCGGACCACCCACGACGCCGCCGGCAACACCGACCAGCGGACCACCATGGACCTCGGCTACCACCGCGAGGCCACCACGGCCACCGGCGGGCACGTCACCGAGCGCTCCACCGTCGACCACACCCTGCGGCCCACCGCCCACCGCCACGACGGGGACACCACCGTCCGCACCGGGACCAGCACGGAGGACTACCGCAGCACCGGGCCCGGAGGGCCGTACCACCGCACCCTCGGCTTCGTCGACGGGTGGCCCGCGCCGTAGGACGCGCCCGACGGGCGCCCGGGAACGCACGATCCGCCCGGGTTGCGAAAAACGCCCGATTCCAGGCCGTCGACCCCTGGTGCACCCGGCGTGGGAGGCGCATGATGGGAGTGGACCTGCGAGGTAGCTGAAGGAGTTCGACCGCAGGAGGCAGTGGCGACAGATCGAGACGGATCAGGGTCTGCCGCTGGCACTACCTCGGTCGACGATCGAACTGCCGGCCGGAGGGCGTGACGCCCGGAGGCCACCCCCACCTCGCAGGTTCCACGCGTCCACGGGGCACCCCCTCGGCCCCGTGGACGCCCTGCGTCCAGGCCGTCCGACACCGGAGCGGGGCGGGGCGGGACGAGGGAATCCGCGACACCGTCCGCGCGTTCACGCCGATCCGCCGCGCCCGCCGCGCCCCCGTGTCCGCCGTGTCCGTGACCAGGCCTGACGGCGGGACGGCGGCTCTCCCGGGGGAGGCCGCACTCCTCCTCGCGGTGGAGCCCGAGGCCGCCGACTCCCCTCCCCGGCGGGAGGTGCGGCCGCACCCCTTGCGACGAGAGTGGTGGCACCGGAACCGGTCCCCATCCGTCGAGAAGGACGAACCCGCCATGAACCGTCGCCCCGCCGTCACCGCGGCCGCCCTCTGCCTGCTGGCGACCGTCGCCGCCGCCGTTCCCGCCGCCGCGGACCCGACCGGTGCGGCCCCGGCCGGCCGGGGCGCCGCCGGGACGGCCCGGCTGCACGGCACCGGCGGAACCGTCCTCACCGCCGCGTTCGGCGACTTCGCGGGCGACCCGGTCCGCTTCGAACTGGACGCCCGGGCCGACGTCAACACCGACCCCCGGACCACCCGCGGGCACTTCCACGTCCGCCACGTGCACACCGACGGGCGGCTGGTGGCGGACTTCGAGGGGGACGTCACCTGCCTGGGCGTCGGCGGCCGGGAGGCCATCGCCACCGGCGTGATCACCAAGGGCGATGCGCCGTGGTTCCCGGGCCTCACGCTGGTCGGCCAGAAGGTCGCCGTCTCGGTCGAGGACGACGGGCCCCGCGGGGACCGGCTCGGCTGGGTCTGGGGCGCCTTCGGGCTGCCGGTCGCGGACTGCCAGGGCACGGTACCTTTCATCCGCACCACCGGTGGCGACTTCACCGTGCGCGGCTGAGCCACCCCCGCCGGGGCCTCCCGTCGCCGCGCGGCGCCACCGCCCGCCCGAGCGCCCCGGAGGACCACCCGATGCCCGTCGACCGCCCGATCGAGCCCCGCCCCGCACCGGGCGCCGCCCCCGGGCCCACCGACCCGGGCGCGGGGGTCACCGACCTCACAGGGGAAGGCCGGTGACCCCCGCACCCGACCGCCCGCCCGTCGACTACGGGCGGCTCGCCGCCGTCGGACCGTACTTCGCGCTCGACACCCCCACCGCACCCGACCAGGGCCCGCCGCCGGGCTTCCGCCCGCTGGCCGACCTGTTCGGCACCGGCCCGGACGCTCCGCTGGCCGGGCGGATCCGGGTGGTGGCGCAGCGGCTGGGCACCGCCGAACCACGGGTCGCGGCGTCGATCCTGCACCTCGGGCTGGCCGCCCGGTTCTGGTCGGTGGGGCTCGGGTCGGCCGTGCTGCTGGGGACGGTCCCGACGCTGGAGCGGGCCTGGACGCGGATCCCGGACCAAGGGCCGATCGACCTCTGGACGCCGCCGGAGCCCGCACCCGCGACGCCCCCGCCAGCCGGCACGACCGGCACGCCGGACAGCCTCGCCGACCGGCTGCACCGGACCGTCCTGACGGACCGGCTGGAGCCGCTGGCCGCGGCGGTCCGGGCCGCCGTGCCGCTGTCCGCGGGGCTGTTGCTGGGCAACGCGGCGTCCGCACTGGCCGGCACCCTGCGGGTCCTGGACGCGCACGCCCCGGGCCGGGCCCGGGCGCTGGTCGCCGAACTGCTCGCCCGTCCGCCGCTGGCCGGGACGGGCACGCTGCGCACCGGGCCGCACGGCGCCGCCTTCCGTCGTTCGAGCTGCTGCCTGTACTACCGGGTGGGGCCGGGCGCCGGGGTCTGCGGCGACTGCTGCTTCACCCGGCCACCCGCACCGGCCCGGCGCGGCTGAGGCCCGCCGGGCCCGGACGGCTCGCCCACGGCCCCGCGTCCGGCCTGTCCGGGGCCGGGCGCGGGGCCTTCGGTCCCACCCGGCGCCGGTGCCCGCGGCCCGGGTGGAGCCTCTCGGCGGGCGGTCAGACCGCGACCGCCTCCGCCAGTTCCTCCTCGCTCTCGGCCGCCGTCCCGACCGGGCGGCGCCCGCGCCGCTCGGACCACCCGGCGGCCGCCAGCACGGCCCCGCCCAGCACCAGCCAGACCGCCAGCGTCAGGACGTGCCCGCCGAGGCCCGCACCCCCGTCGAAGTAGAGGATGTCGCGGGCGCCCTCCAGGAAGCCGGCGCCGGTCCAGAACCCGTGCAGCGCACCGAAGAAGGCGTTCTGCAGCTCGGGCCGGTAGATGCCGCCGGAGGTGGTGAAGTTCAGCATCACGAACAGCACCATCAGGGCCAGCGTGGTCCACTTCTTCAGGAAGGTGTGCAGGCCGACGCCGATGGTCACCACACCCGCCGAGTAGAGCCAGCCGAGCGCCCAGACCGCGGCCCGGTCGTGGTCGACCACGTGGAAGACCGGGCCCGCCGTGACGATCCCGATCACGCTCACCACCAGGGACACCGCGAGGCCGGCCAGCGCCCGGGTCCGCAGGCTCAGGCCGGCGCCGGCGGCGCCGATCGCCGCGACGCTGGCGTAGGAGCCGATGCTCAGCGCGACCAGCAGGAAGAACAGGCCCTGGCCGGTCGGATCGCCCTCGGCCGGCGTGGTGAGGTCGGTGACGTGCAGCGGGACGCCCTGCCGGTCGGTGACCGTGCTGAACACGGCGGTGGCGGCGACCACCGAGGTCTCCGAGTTCCCCTTGGCGACGACCAGTTCGGGGCGGTGCGCGTCCGGGACGAAGGCGCCGACCAGGGTGCGGTCGCGCAGCTGCTGCTCGGCGGCGGCCCGGTCGGGCAGGGTACGGACGTCGAGGGCGTCGCCGGCCTCGGCCCGGACGGCCCGGGCCAGACCCTGCGCCTGCGCGTCGGTGCCGACCACGGCGACCGCGAGGTGGCGCGGCTCGGGCTGGTGGAAGGCGCCCTGGTAGGCGAGGGCCATCCCGAGGCACATCAGCAGCGGGGTGATCAGGTGCGTGGCGAGGTGCTTGAGCGCGTGCCCCGGGGTGGGCGGCGCGGCGGGGGTCTGGGGTGTGCTCATGGCGTGCTGGCCGCCCTCCGGTGGGATCGATGCAGGACTCGCGGATGGCGGACGCCACCAAACCAGGTGGTAAATGCAACCATCTACGGATGTAGCTTACAACTATCCGACATCGACCGGAAGCCGGGCCACCCCCGCCACCCGGCTACCCCGCCACCCGGCCGGCCCCGGCCCACCGGCCGCACCCGCCGGCCGCGGCGTCAGCCCAGGTCGAACACCCCGTACGAGAACCCGTCCGCCCGCAGCTCCCCGTCCACCACCCGCACGCCCTGCACGTCCAGCGGCCGCGCCGGACCGTCCGCGAGCCGCACCGACCCCGGCTCCCTGCGCGGGTTGACCGCCACCAGGTACCGACCGGACCGGACGTACACCAGCGGGTACCCGGCGTGCCGGGCCTCCACCCCGCCGGACGCGCCCAGGCCCGGGTGCGCCCGGCGCAGCGCGATCAACCGCCGGACGGTGTGCAGCAGCGAGGTCGGGTCGGCCCGCTGGGAGAGCACGTCCGGCCGCCGCGGGTCCGGGTCGACGGGCAGGTAGAGGCGCGCGGGCGGCGCGCTGGAGAAGCCCGCCGCCGGTCCGGGCCGCCACTGCATCGGCGTGCGCGAGCCGGCCCGGTTGTACCGCGGGCCGAGCACACTGCCCTCCACGTCGGGCAGCCCGGGCAGGTAGCGCATGCCGATCTCGTCGCCGTAGTAGACGGCCGGCAGGGTGGGCCAGGTGAGCAGGAACGCGAAGGCCGCGGCGAGCTGCTCGGCGGTGCGCGGGCCGGTGGCCAGCCGGGAGAAGTCGTGGTTGGCGGTGGGCAGCGCGATGTAGCCGCCGCCCTCGGTCAGTTCGGCGGCGGAACGCCAGGCGTCCAGGAAGGTCTGCGGGGTGCCGCGCCCCTCGGCCTCGAAGTAGCAGGGGCCCTGCCGCCAGAACTCCTCGACCGTCCCGGCGCCGTTGTTCCACAGCGACCGCAGCGGCAGGCCGTGGTCGGCGCCCCCGAAGTGCAGGAAGAAGTCCGCGTGGAAGCCGGCCGCGACGGCCGCGGCCGGGTCGCCCCACTCGGCGAACAGGGCGGCCTGCGGGTGCGAGCGGTCGAGCCAGTCGCGGACGCCGGTCCACAGCTTGGCGGTCTCCACCAGGCCCGGGTCGTCCTTGACCAGCGAGTAGGCCATGTCCACCCGGAAGCCCGCGATGCCGAGGCCGAGCCAGTGCGCCATGATGCCGCGCAGCGCCGCCCGGTTGGCCCGCGGCCCGTCGGCGTCCACCGACTGGCGCCAGGGCTCGGCGGAACTCGTCCGCGCGTAGCCGAAGTTGAGTGCGGGTTGGCAGTCGAAGAAGTTCGGCCGGTACCAGCCGGTGCGGCTGCCGGGCGAGGCGACGAAGCCGTCCACCCGCTGCTCGGACCAGATGTAGCGGTGGTCGGCCGGGTCCTCGGCGGAGGCCAGGAACCAGGGGTGGCGGTCGGAGGTGTGGCCGGCCACCAGGTCGAGCAGGATCCGGATGCCCAGGCGGCGGGCGGCCTCGACCAGCTCCACCAGGTCCTCGGTGCGGCCGTAGCGCGGGGCGGGGGTGAGGTAGTCGGTGACGTCGTAGCCGGCGTCGCGGAACGGCGAGGCGAAACAGGGGTTGAGCCACACGGTGTCGACGCCGAGCCAGGAGAGGTGCTCCAGGTGCTCGGTGATCCCGGCGAAGTCGCCGATGCCGTCGCCGTCGGAGTCGGCGAAGGTCTGCGGGTAGATCTGGTAGAGGACGGCGTCGGCGAGCCAGTCGGGGCCGGGGCGGGTCGAGGTCATGAACTGGTCCTCCTACCTGGTCCGGGGCCGGGGCCGGATCCGGGGGCCGGGTCCGACGGGCCGGGGCTGGAGCTGGGGCCCACCGATTCTCGTCCAAACCCGGCCGTCCCGACAGCCCGCCGCCCCGACGGCAGGCCGGGCAACCCCTGACCGACGCCCGCCGCCGCCCGACCGCACGCCGCCCCGCCGCCTACCGCGCGCACGCCGGCCCGCCGTCTACCCCACGCCGGCCGCCCCGCCGCCTACCGCGCGCACGCCGGCCCGCCGGTTACCCCACGCCGCGGCCGGCGCCCTGCGCGCACGCCTCGGTGAACGCCCGGGCCCGCCGGGTGATCCCCGACCAGTCCCCGGCCTCGACCGCGTCCGGCGGCACCACGTCCGTCCCCGCGCAGACCGCGAGCGCCCCCTGCGCCAGGAAGTCCGCGGCGTTGCCCGCGTTGACCCCGCCGGAGGCGACCAGCCGGACGTCCGGATAGGGCCCGCGCAGGTCCTTGAAATAGCCGGGGCCGAAGGCCCGGGCCGGGAAGATCTTGACGGCGGCGGCGCCGAGGTCCACGGCCCGGGCGACCTCGGTCGGGGTCAGCGCCCCCATCACCAGGGGCACTCCGGCCTCCTGCGCGGCCCGGGCGACCTCGGGCCGGCAGCCGGGCGTCACCAGGAAGGACGCCCCGGCGTCGACGCCGCGGACGGCCTGTTCGGCCGTCAGCACGGTGCCGACGCCGACCCGGTGGCCGGCCCGGGCGGCCCGCCGCAGGTGGTCCACCACGTCCGTCGTGGTGTAGGTGAACTCGGTCCAGCCGATGCCGCCCTCGGCGAGGGCGGCGCAGAGCGCGGCGGCGTCCGGGATGTGGTGGGCGCGGACCACCGCGATCACCTGGTTTTCCTCGTGCAGGGCGGAGAGGGAGGTCATCTGGCCTGGGTTCCTCGGTCGGTGCGGCGCAGGGCGCGTCCGGGCCTGGCGCCCGTGGTGCGGCCCTGCCGGACGACGGCGGTGCCGTTGACGTACACGTGCTCGACGCCCTCGGCTGGGCGCCGGGGGTGCTCGAAGGTGGCGGCGTCCCGGATCCTCGCCGGGTCGAGGAGCACCAGGTCCGCGTGGTGGCCGGGGGCGATCCGCCCGCGCCGGTGCAGGCCCAGCCGGGCGGCCGGGCGGCCGGTCATCCTGGCGACGGTCTCCTCCAGCGTCAGGACGCCCAGCTCCCGGCCGTAGTGGCCGAGGTAGCGGGGGAAGGTTCCCCAGGCGCGCGGGTGCGGCCGGGCACCGACCAGCAGTCCGTCGCTGCCGACGGTGTGCACCCGGTGGCGCATGATCGCCCGGACGTTCTCCTCGTGCCCGACGTGCTGGAGGATCGTGGTGGCCAGGTCGTCGCGGCGCAGCAGGTCGAGGAAGACCTCGGTGCCGCCGCGCCGCTGCTCGGCGGCGAGTTCGGCGACGGTCCGGCCGACGCTGTCCGCGAGCGCGGGCGAGCGCACGCCGGAGATCTGGATGGTCGCCCAGTCGGTGACGACGCCGTGGCAGCCGTCGCTGCCCTTCTCCTCCACCTCGTACCGGATCCGTTCGCGGACCACCGGGTCGGCGAGCCGGTCCAGGGTCGCCTCCGGGCCGCCCTCGGTGGCCCAACCGGGCAGCAGGGCGGCCAGGGTGGTGGATCCGGGCAGGTACGGGTAGCTGTCCAGGGTGAGGTCGACGCCGTCGGCGAGGGCCTGGTCGACGAGGGCCAGCAGGTCGCCGGCCCGGCCCCGGTTGACGTCGAAGTTCATCGTGGCGTGGGTCAGGTGGAGGCCGCAGCCGGTCCGCCGGGAGATCTCCACCATCTCCGCGTACCCCTCCAACGCGCCCGCACCGTAGGAGCGTTGGTGCGGTGCGTGGAAGCCCCCGTAGGCCGCGACCACCAGGCACAGTTCGACCAGCTCGGCGGTGTCCGCGTAGCTGCCGGGGGTGTAGCTGAGACCGCTGGACATGCCGACCGCGCCGTCGAGCAGCCCCTGCGCCAGGTGCTGGCGCATCCGGTCGAGTTCGGCCGGGGTCGGCGGCCGGTCGGCCCAGCCCATGGCGAGGGTCCTCAGCGTGCCGTGCGGGACGAGGTAGCAGGCGTTGACGGCCGGGCCGGTGCGGTCGAGCCGGTCCAGGTAGTCCGCGACGCCGCGCCAGTCCCAGTCGAGGTCCGCCGGATCACCGTTCCAGCCGGCGAGCTGGCGGCGCAGCAGCGGCAGGGTGGTGTCGTCCACCGGGGCGTAGGACAGGCCGTCCTGGCCGAGGACCTCGCAGGTGACGCCCTGGGTGACCTTGGCCGGGTGCTCGGGTTCGAGCAGCAGGGCGAGGTCGGAGTGGGCGTGCATGTCGATGAATCCGGGGGCGAGGACGAGCCCGTCGGCGTCCACCACCGCGGGGGCGCCGAGGCCGTGGCCGATCTCGGTGATCAGGCCGTCGGCGATCCGCACGTCCGCCCGGTAGCGGTCGGCCCCGGTGCCGTCGACGACGGTCGCGCCCCGGAACACGACCGCCCCGGGCGCCGGTCTGCCGCCGGCCATCAGAAGAACGTCCTGACCAGGCCGGTGACCTTCGGCTCGGCGGCGTCGGCGGAGTCCAGCACCGGGATCGCCGTCCACCGGTCGAAGGCGGTGCACGGGTGCGAGACGCCGAGCCGCAGCACCGCGCCGACCGGAGCGAGGTCGCCCGCGTCGCGCAGGAAGGCGTGCTGGTCGTTGAGCGCGGTGATCCGGGCCGCCGTCCCGGTCAACCGGGCTCCGCCGCGGACGAGTTGCGGCTCCGGCAGGCCTTCGTCGAAGGGCAGGTCGCGCTTGCCGGCGTCCAGCAGGGCCAGCTGCGGCTCGGGGCGGGAGACCACCCGGGCCCAGCCGTGCAGCGCGCCGCGGAAGGGCGTCGCGCCGGCGCCCCGGACCAGCGGAGAGATGCCCCGGTAGAAGCCGTCGTCGTGTGCGACGTAGGCGCCGGAGCGCAGCACCACCATGGCGTCCGGCAGTGCCGTCAGCTCCTCGACGACCAGGTCGAAGTAGGCGCTGCCGCCCGCCGAGACCACGGGTCGGGCGTCGTCGGGGTAGGCGCGGGCGAGCCGGCCGTGCAGCTCGGCGAGGGCCCGGAGGTAGCCGCGGACGGTGGCCAGTGCGTCGGCGGTCGCGTCGTGGGCGAGGGCGCCCTCGTAGCCGCCGACGCCGGCGAGGCGCAGGGTGGGGGCGCGCAGCACCGCGGCGGCGATCTCGACGGCCGCGTCCACGCCGCGGGCACCGGTCCGCCCGCCGGGGCCGCCGAGTTCGACGAGGACCTCGACCGGCCGGTCGGCCCCGGCGGCGCGCAGGGCCCCGTCCATCAGCCGCACGCTCTCGGTGGAGTCCACCCAGGAGACGAGGGCGAAGGCCGGGTCGGCGGCCTGTTCGGCGGCGAGCCAGGCGAGTCCGGCCGGGTCGATCAGGGTGTTGGCGAGCAGGATCCGCTCGACGCCGAAGGCCCGGGCGACGCGCACCTGCGGCAGGTTGGCGAGGGTGATGCCGTGGCTGCCGGCGGCGAGCTGCGCCTGCCAGAGCGCGGGCGCCATGGTGGTCTTGCCGTGCGGGGTGAGTGCGACCTCGGCCTCGGCGCACCAGCGGGCCATGGTGCGGATGTTGTGGTCGAGCGCGGCGCCGTCCAGGGTGAGCAGCGGGGTGCCGAGCCCGTCGAGGGTCGGTCCGGTGGCCAACCAGTCCCGGACGCTCCGCGCGCCGGCGGCGTCTCCGGGGTACCGGGCGGGGGGAGAGTCCGACGGGGCGGCCTTGAACCGCCAGTCGAGCGTCTCGTCGGCGAGGGCCGCCACCGCGGCGTCGTCGATGCCCGGCCCGGTGCCGGGGCTTGCGAACGTCTGCTCCACCGTCTTCCTCCATCTGCCATGTTGCAACATATGCAATGAGGGTTGCACATGCTGGCATCACGGTTCTAGCATCGGCGCCGGATCACGGTCAACGGAACGGCCGCCGCAGACGAGGAGCCCAGCTGATGCCGCGACAGGACACCCCGGGCCCGAGCCGCCCCGGGCCTCCCCCGACGGCCGTCTGCGTGGGCGAGTCGATGGCCGTCCTGCTCCCGGACCGCCCGGGCCCGCTGGAGGCGGTGGACACCTTCCGGCTGTCGGTCGGCGGAGCAGAGTCCAACGTGGCCGGCGCGCTCGCCGCGCTCGGCGTTCCGACCGCCTGGATCAGCAGGGTCGGTGACGACGGCTTCGGGCGGCGGCTGCTCGCCGAGGTCGCCGCCCGCGGCGTGGACGTCTCGGCGGTCGCCGTGGACCCGGCCCGCCCGACCGGCCTCTACCTCAAGGAGGTCGGTGGCGACAGCGGCCACCGCCACGACCTCGGGCCCGGCCGCAGCCGGCTGCACTACCACCGGCGCGGCTCAGCGGCCGCAGCGCTCTCGCCCGCCCTGCTCACCGACCCGGCGGCCGCGCGCCTGCTGTCGGGTGCCCGACTGCTGCACCTGTCCGGCATCACCGCCGCGCTCTCCGACGACTGCCTGGCCCTGCTGCGCGCCCTGCTCGCCGCCCCGCGCCCGGGCCGGCTGATCAGCTTCGACCTCAACTGGCGCCCCGCGCTCTGGCACGGCCGCGACCCGGCCGTCCTGCCACCGCTGCTGGACGCCGCCGACCTGCTGCTGCTCGGCGCCGACGAGGCGGAAGCCGCCTTCGGCACCGGGGACCCGTCCGCGCTGCGCCGGCGCTTCCCCTCCCCCGCCACGGTCGTGGTCAAGGACGCGGCCCGCGTCGTCACCGCCCTGGAGCGGGACGGCACGGCGGTGGCCGAGCCGGCGCTGGCCGTCGAGGTGGTCGAGGCCACCGGCGCGGGCGACGCGTTCGCCGCGGGCTACCTGGCCGGCACCGTGCGCGGCCTGGACCAGCGCCGTCGGCTGCGACTCGGCCACCTGAGCGCCGCCTGCGCGCTGACGGCCCACGGCGACCAGGCCGAGCTGCCGCCCGCCGCCGTCGTGGCGGCTCTGCTCGACGCCTCGCCCGCCGACTGGGCGGCGACCCGGGTGTGCGCACGGGGCATCTCCGGCCCGGCCGTCCCCGCGGGCCCGGCCCGCACGGCCCGGTGGGCACGGGCAGAATGAGCAGCGATCCCGGCCCCCGCCGCGGCCCCGGCCGGCGCCGCGCTCCCGGCGCGTCCCGCGTTCCCGGCGCGTGCGGCGCTTGCGGCGTCCGCGACGCACTCGGCGCCCCCGGCCCGCGCCGCGATCCCAGCCCGAGCCCTCCGAGCGGAGCACGATGAGCCAGACCGTCACCCGCGCCCTGCGCATCCTCGCCGAACTGGGCGAGGGCGAGCGCTCCCTCGACCAGCTGGCCGAGGTGCTCGGCGTCCACAAGACGACCGTGCTACGACTGCTCCAGAGCCTGGAGGAGGAACGGTTCGTCTACCGCGACGCGGGCTACCGCTACCACCTGGGCGCCGGCCTGTTCGCGCTCTCCGGCCTGGCGCTGGAGCAGCGCGGCGTGCGCCGGATCGCCGCCCCGCACCTGGCCGAGCTGAACGCCGCCACCGGCCAGACCGTGCACCTGGCCGCGTACGAGGGCGGCGAGGTGGTCTACATCGACAAGTTCGACTCCCGGCACCCCGTCAGGATGTACTCCCGGATCGGCCTGCGCGCCGCCCTGCACAGCGCCGCCGTCTCCAAGGTGCTGCTCGCCGACCTGCCGCTGCCGGAGCGCCGCCGGGTGGTCGCCGGGATCGACTTCACCCCGCACACCGCCCGCACCCTCACCACGCCCGAGGCGCTGCTCGCCGAGCTGGAGCGGGTGGCCGCCCAGGGCTGGGCGCAGGACCACGCCGAACACGAGGCGTTCATCAACTGCGTGGCGGCGCCGATCCGGGACGTCACCGGCCGGGTCGTCGCCGCCGCGTCCATCTCCGTCCCGGACGTCGTGCTGCCCTACGAGCAGGTGCTGGACCTCCTCCCGCAGCTGCTCGCCACCGCCCGCGCCGTCTCGGCCGACTGCGGCCGCCCGGACCGCACCTGACCGACCGCCAGAACACGAGGAAGCCGATGACCGACAAGACCGAGATCCGCACCGACGGCGCCCCCGCACCCGCCTGGACGTTCTCCCAGGGCGTCCGCAAGGGCCCGATCCTCCAGGTCTCCGGCCAGGGCCCGCAGGACCCGGCGACCGGCGAGTACCTGTACCGCGGCGACGTGCGGGCCCAGACCCGGCGCACGCTGGAGAACGTCAAGGCGATCGTCGAGGCCGGTGGCGCGACCATCGAGGACGTGGTGATGTTCCGGGTCTACCTCACGCAGCGGGCCGACTTCCCGCTGATGAACGAGGTCTACGCGGAGTTCATCGAGGAGAACGTGAGGCCCGGCGGGGTGAAGCCCTGCCGGACGACGGTCTTCGTCGAGCTGCCGCAGGAGCCGATGCTGGTCGAGATCGACGCCCAGGCCGTGATCGGCTGAGCGCCGCCGCCCGGACGGAAGGGCCCGGACGCCCCGCGCGTCCGGGCCCTTCCGCGCACCGCTCGGACGGCGCGGACGGGGCGGCACTTGCCACACCCTCCCGCGATGATTAGGTTAGGCTCACCTAACCAACTGGAGGTCCGTCATGAGTCTGCCCACCGACGACGCCCCGGTGCCCGAGCCCACCACCGCCGAACGGGTCCACAGCCTCCTCGCCGCGACCTCCTCGCTCACCGTCCGCGCCCTCGGCGAGCACCACGACCTGGACACCCCGGTCTCCGTCCACGGCTCCCGGCTGCGCCTGCGCGCCCCGCTCGGCTCCCCGCTCTCCACCGCCGCCGCGCGCGAGACCGACGGCCTCGCGGTCGTGCTCGACGTCACCGACGTCTCCCCCGTCGCCGTCCGCGACCGGATCCGGGCCCGTCTCACCCTGGCCGGCCGGCTGCACCTGGTCCACCTCGCCGACGACGGCATCAGCGTCCACCTGCGCGTGGACGTCGCCCACGCCGTCCTGTCCACCCCGTACGGCACCGGCGCCCTCACCGCCGCCGACCTCGCCCACGCCGCGCCCGACCCGCTGGCCCGGTACGAGGCCGCACTGCTCACCCACCTCGCCGACGACCACGCGGACGCCGTCGCCGTCCTCACCCGACTGCTCGACCCGGCGCTGCTCGCCGGGCGGCCGGACGTCCGGCCGCTCGCCCTGGACCGGCACGGCCTGGTGCTGCGCCTGGACCACCCGCACGGCCACCGCGACGTCCGCCTGGTCTTCCCCGAACCCGTCGCCGACACCGAGGAGTTCGGCCAGCGGGTGCACGAGCTGCTGAACGCCGCGGAGCAGGGCCTGCCCGTCCACCGGCTCTGAACCCGCAGCCCGGCGAACGGCACCCGACAGGCGGCAGGCGGCCGTCCGCCGGGCAGCACCCGGCGGACGGCCGCGGGGCCGACGTCACACCCCCGGCGCCGTCCGCCCGTTGCGCGCGCCGGCGCCGGAAGCGGAGACGCACCGGGAACGCCCCCGGGAACGCCCCTGGAAACGGCGGCGGAAACGGCAGCGGCCGGCCCGGCTCGCGAGGGAGGTCTCGCGAGCCGGGCCGGCCTGGGCGTGTCCCGCGCCCATGTCCGCCGTTGCGGCGATCACCCGGTCGAGCGGTCACCCGACATGACCATCCCGGAGGATCGTTTCGCCCCGCATCAGCGGTAGTCCCGAAGGGCCCGTCCGGCGGGACCGGGCCCTCGACCCGTCAGGGTCAGAGAGCGACGCCGTGCGCCCGCAGGTAGGCGACCGGGTCGATGTCCGAGCCGTACTCGGAGCCGGTGCGGATCTCGAAGTGCAGGTGCGGGCCGGTCACGTTGCCGGTCGCACCGGAGAGGCCGATCTGCTGGCCGACGGTGACGGTCTGACCCATCGACACGCCGATCGAGGAGAGGTGCGCGTACTCGGCGTAGTGGCCGTCGGCGAGCTTGATCTCGACCTCGTTGCCGTAGGCGCCACCGTTGCCGGCCTTCACCACGACGCCGTTGGCGACGGCGCGCAGCGGGGTGCCGGTGGAGGCGACGAAGTCCTGGCCGGTGTGGTGGCCGGAGGCCCACATCGAACCGGCCACGCCGTAGGCGGTGCCCAGCTTCGGGTTGGCCAGCGGGGCGACGAAGCCCGAGGTGCTGGCGGCCGCAGGGGCGGCGGTGACGGCGGCGGCCGGCTTCGGGGCGGCGGTCTGCACCTGGGTCTGGACCGGGGCGGACGGCTTGGCAGCCTCGGTCTTGGCCTGCACCTGGGCCTTCGGCTTGGCCGGGGCGGCGGGCTTGGCCGGGGCGGCCGGGGCGGCGGGCTTCGCCGGGGCGGCGTCCGCGGACGGCGCGGCGTGGCCGGCGATCGAGAGGTGCTGACCCGGGAAGATCAGGTTCGGGTTGCCGCCGACGACCGAGCGGTTGTGCTCGTACAGCGCCTGCCAGCCACCGTCGACGTGCTTGGCGTCGGCGATCTTCGACAGGGTGTCACCGCTGACGACGCGGTAGCTCTCGGCCTGGGCCGGGGCGGTGGCGGGAGCGGCGGCCGGGGCGGCCGGCTTGGCGTCGACGCTGGTGGCGCCGGTCCAGGTGGAGCTCTGCGCGGCCGGGGCGGCCGGGGCGGTGTGCGCCTGGGCGCTCACGGCGGCCACGAGCGGAAGGGCGAAGGAGACCCCGGTGACCGCGGTGGCGATGCCGATGCGGGCGGCGCGGGGCAGGGCGATACGACGAGCCTGAGCAGGCATGGAAGTTTCCTCTCCGACGCCTGCGAGGTGAGCTGTCGGGTTCGGGCTGGAGTTGCCCGGCCGCATGCGCGGCTTCACCCCAAGCCGGCCCTGGGATCCGGTACGCGAAGCGCGTGCCGATCCCGGTCCGGCGACTTACCTGTGGGTCCCCCGCTCCTGCCGTACAGAGTTCAGTTCGAACCACCGGGCAGCGGCAGGATTCGGCGTTCCACCCGGCGGATCCGTCCGGACTGGCCGGGCGGTCGCTGAACTAAAACCCATCCGTCCGGGTGAAGCAATGTCGATCTCTTGAACGGACAACCATCCCCGCCGGGGCCGTGACACTCCGAATGATCGGCTGCACCGTGCGTGCACAATCCATTCACCCGGCGCCACTGATCCACGACGCTGCGCCGATCCCGCCACCGCTGCGCGACCGTTCGCTCACGCACCGCACACCGTCGACACACCCCCCGGTGACCCTTGTCACGCGGGCCCCGCGGGGCGCAGGATCGGGCCGTGGCCACCTCCGCGGCCGGCACCCTGCGCCTGGGCACCGCGCAGGGACGCTGGGTACTCCTGGCAACCGTGCTCGGCTCCAGCATGGCGATGCTCGACGGCACCGTGGTGAACGTCGCGTTGCCCCGGATCGGCACCGACCTCGGTGCCTCCCTCGCCTCCCTGCAATGGACCCTGAACGCCTATCTGCTGACGCTCGCCGGGCTGATCCTGCTCGGCGGCGCGCTCGGCGACCGGTACGGCCGGCGCCGGGTGTTCCTGATCGGGGTGGTCTGGTTCGCCGCCGCCTCGGCGGCCTGCGCCGCCGCCCCCACCATCCAGGTGCTGGTCGCGGCCCGCGCCGTGCAGGGCATCGGCGGCGCGCTGCTCACCCCCGGTTCGCTCGCCATGCTGCAGGCCGTCTTCCACCCGGAGGACCGCTCGGCGGCGGTCGGCCTGTGGTCGGGGCTCGGCGGCGTGTCGGCGGCGGTCGGCCCGTTCCTCGGCGGCTGGCTGGTGGACGGCCCCGGCTGGCGGTGGATCTTCCTGCTCAACCTGCCGCTGGCGGCCGCCGTCGTCGCGGTCGCCGCCCGGCACGTCCCGGAGAGCCGGGACGAGAGCGCCACCGGCCGCTTCGACGTCCTCGGCGCGCTGCTCGCCGCGCTCGCCCTCGGTGCGCTCACCTACGCGTTGACCGCCGCCGGGGAGGGCCTCTCCCCCGCGGTCTGGCTCGCCGGAGCGGTCGGGCTGGTGCTCGGCGCGGCCTTCCTCACGGTCGAACGCCGCGCCGCCGAGCCGATGCTGCCGCTCGGCCTCT
Organism: Kitasatospora sp. NPDC101176; assembly: GCF_044768035.1. Lineage (NCBI taxonomy): Bacteria > Bacillati > Actinomycetota > Actinomycetes > Kitasatosporales > Streptomycetaceae > Kitasatospora > Kitasatospora sp. NPDC101176. Next base: position 35,637 of record NZ_JBIWPA010000008.1, on the reverse strand, counting down.
TCTCCTCCCGGCTGTTCACCGCCGTGAACCTGGTCACCCTGTGCGTCTACGCGGCGTTCAGCGGGGTGTTCTTCCTGCTGGTCGTGCAGCTGCAGATCGTCTCGGGCTTCTCCCCCCTGGTCTCCGGCCTCGCCCTGGTCCCGATCACCGTGCTGATGCTCACGTTCTCGGCGCGCGCCGGGCGGCTGGGCAAGCGGATCGGCCCGCGGATCCCGCTGACCGTCGGGCCGCTGCTGTGCGCCGCCGGGGTGCTGCTGATGCTGCGCATCGGCGCCGGCTCCACCTACTGGGCAGACGTGCTGCCGGCCGTGACGGTGATGGGCTGCGGGATGACCCTGCTGGTGGCGCCGCTGACCGCGACGGTGCTGGCCGCGGTCGAGGTGCGGCACGCGGGCATCGCCAGCGGGGTCAACAACGCCGCCGCCCGCGCGGCCGGTCTGCTCGCGGTCGCCGCCCTGCCGGCGCTCGCCGGGCTCAGCGGCGACGCCTACCGGGTGCCGTCCGCGGTGGACTCCGCCTTCCACACCGCGATGCTGATCTGTGCCGGTCTGCTCTGCGCCGGCGGGCTGACCGCCCTCGCCACCGTCCGCGGAAACGTGCTCGCGCCGGAGGACCACCCCGTCGCCGAGCCGGACTGCGCGTGGACCTGCGGCACCACCCCGCCGCTCGACCCGGGCCACGTGCACACGGACGAGGGCCCCGCCACCGGAACGGCGGCGGGGCCCTCGTCGGGCTGAGGCGACGTCAGAGGATGTCGCCCGGCGCGTACTTGGCGGCCTCCGGGTAGGCGGCGGCGACGGCCTCCACCTGGCGGACGACCTCGGCGACCTGGGCACCGGCCGCACCGGTGAAGGAGAGCCGGTCGGCCAGCAGGGCGTCCAGCGCGGCCCGGTCCAGCGGGATCCGCTCGTCGGCGGCCAGGCGGTCCAGCAGCTCGTTCTCCCGGGCGCCGGCACGCATCGCCAGCGCGGAGGCGACGGCGTGCTCCTTGATGACCTCGTGCCCGGTCTCCCGGCCGACACCCGCCCGCACCGCACCCATCAGCACCTTGGTGGTGGCGAGGAACGGCAGGTAGCGGTCCAGCTCGGTCTCGATCACGGCGGGGAAGGCGCCGAACTCGTCGAGGACGGTCAGGAAGGTCTCCAGCAGGCCGTCGAAGGCGAAGAACGCGTCCGGCAGCGCGACCCGGCGCACCACGGAGCAGGAGACGTCGCCCTCGTTCCACTGGTCGCCGGCCAGCTCGCCGGTCATCGAGGCGTAGCCGCGCAGGATGACCGCGAGGCCGTTGACCCGCTCGCAGGAACGGGTGTTCATCTTGTGCGGCATCGCGGAGGAGCCGACCTGGCCCTCCTTGAAGCCCTCCGTGACCAGCTCGTGGCCGGCCATCAGACGGATGGTCTTGGCCAGGCTGGACGGCGCGGCGGCCAGCTGGACGAGGGCGGTGAGCACCTCGAAGTCCAGCGAGCGCGGGTAGACCTGGCCCACGCTGGTCAGCACGTTCTCGAAGCCGAGGTGGCCGGCGACCCGCTGCTCCAGCTCGGCCAGCTTCGCGGTGTCGCCGCCGAGCAGGTCCAGCATGTCCTGGGCGGTGCCGACCGGGCCCTTGATCCCGCGCAGCGGGTAGCGGGCGATCAGCTCCTCCAGGCGGCGGAAGGCGACCAGCAGCTCGTCGGCGATCGAGGCGAAGCGCTTGCCCAGGGTGGTGGCCTGCGCGGCCACGTTGTGCGAGCGGCCGGCCATGACCAGCTCGGAGTGCTCGGCTGCCAGGCGGGCCAGCCGGACCAGCACGGCCACCGTGCGGTCGCGCACGTGCTCCAGCGACTGGCGGACCTGCAGCTGCTCGACGTTCTCGGTCAGGTCCCGGGACGTCATGCCCTTGTGGATCTGCTCGTGGCCGGCGAGCTCGCTGAACTCCTCGATCCGGGCCTTCACATCGTGGCGGGTGATCCGCTCACGGGCGGCGATCGAGCCGAGGTCGACCTGGTCGATCACCCGTTCGTAGTCGGCGACGGCGTTCGCCGGCACCTCGACACCGAGGTCCTGCTGGGCCTTCAGGACGGCGAGCCACAGGTGGCGCTCGAGGACCACCTTGTGCTCGGGGGACCACAGCTGGGCCAGGGTCGCCGAGGCGTACCGGGAGGCCAGGACATTGGGGATCTGGGGCTTCGCGCTCACGCTTCGCAAGCCTAACAGCCGAGGTCAGCCGGAACGCCGCCGGATCCGCGGCCGCGCCCCACCCGCCCGCGGCGCCCGAGCCTCAGTGCCCGGGTCACGACGCCCGGGCCTCATGCCCGGGCCGCTACGCCCGGGCTGCGGCATCCTAGGCCCCGGTGCCCGCCCGCCCGGCCAGCACCGGCAGGACCTGCCCGCAGATCGAGTGCAGCGCGATCCGCTGCTCGTCGGTCATCGCCTCGAAGGCCTGGTGGGTGCGGGCCATCTCGCCGCGGATCCGGGTGAGGATCTCCCGGCCCTCGTCCGTGATCACGACGATCTTCACCCGGCGGTCACCGGCCGCCGCCTCGCGGTGGGCGAGGCCCAGCGACTCCAGCCGGTCCACGATCCCGGTGACGTTCGACGCGTCGCAGCCCAGCCGACCGGCCAGCGCCCGCATCGGCACCGGCTCCTGCACCGAGCCCAGCGCCTTGGCCTGGGACGAGGAGAGCCCGTGCCGGGCGGCGGCGGCCGCGAAGTCCTGGAAGTACGCCGCGCCGACGGCGGCCAGCGCCTCCATCAACTCGGCGTTGGTCGGTACGGTCGTCGTCGCTGTCGAACCCATGGGACCAGCGTACGGCGGAGTGCTTCACCAACTCAAGCTTTGACCACGGCAACCGTCACCGGGAGGCGGAACCGTCACCGCGGAAGACCGCGGAGGACCAGGGAGGGCCGGGGAGGACCGGACCTCAGAGGACCAGCTGGTCGAAGAGCCGCCGCAGCTCCGCCTCCGGGTCCGCGGTCAGCCCGGTGTGCACCGGCCCCGGCTGGACGACCGCGCTGCGCGGCGCGGTCAGCCAGCGGAACCGCTGCCCGGGGCTGTCCCCCTCCGCCGGACCGGCCTGCGGGCCGCCCGCGCACACCGCCTCGATGCCGTGCAGCGCCCGCCGCACCCCCTGCACGTCCGCCACCGGGTCCAGCGCCAGCAGCCGGGCCTGGTCCAGGTGCGTGCGCGCGGCGAGGTGGGCGTTCTGCCGGCAGTACAGCAGCACCCCCACGTTGACGCACTCGCCGCGCTCGACCCGCGGCACCGCCCGGATCACGGCGTACTCGTAGTCGTGCAGCTCCACGGCCGCCGACGGCACGGACGTCCTCGGCTCGGTCATGCGGGCACCTCCGGCAGCCAGTCGCGCGGACCGGCCAGGCGCCCGGTCAGCTGGTCGCGGTACGCGGCGCGCACCGCCTCGGGTGCGTCGAAGCCCGGTTCGTCCAGCAGCCAGACGTCCGGGATCTGCGCCACCGCCCCCTCGACCGCCGCCTCGGCGAGCGGGGCGAGCGCCTCGTCGGCGGCCGCCAGGTCCGGCCGGGCGCGCAGCAGCGCGTGGTCGGAGGCGTCGTACGGGCGGCGCACCCAGGCCGCCGCCCCGGACCACGCGTGGTGGAAGATCAGGCTCGCGCCGTGGTCGATCAGCCGCAGCCCGCCGGTCGCCACCAGCAGGTTCGGATTGCGCCAGGAGCGGTCGACGTTGCCGATCAGCGCGTCGAACCAGATCACCCGGCCGGCCAGCTCCGGGTCCACCTCGAAGCAGAGCGGGTCGAAGTTGAGCGCGCCGCTCACGAAGGCCATGCCGAGGTTGGTGCCGCCGCTGGCGCGCATCTGGTCCTGGACCTGCTGGTCGGGCTCGCTGCGGGCGAGCACCGGGTCCAGGTCGATCGTCACCAGCTCCGGCACCGGCAGCCCGAGCCGCCGGCCCAGCTCACCGGCCAGCACCTCCGCGACCAGGGCCTTGCGCCCCTGCGCGGCGCCGACCCATTTCAGCGCGTACAGCCGCCGGTCGTCGGCCTCGACCAGGCCCGGCATCGAGCCGCCTTCTCGCAGTGGCGTCACGTAGCGGATCGCCGTCACCTCGGGGAGCACGCCCGACAGCCTAGCGGTGCCTCCCGCCCCTGCCGCTCCGCGCCGTCGGCCCGCACCACCGGCCCGTCACCCTGCTCCCCGCACCCCCACCGGCCCCTCACCCCCCATCAGCCCCGCCCCGGTGGCAGGCCCTGCTGCGCCGTGCGAGTGTGGCGGACAGTAATGGGGACCTTCGCGGTCACGACCCGCACGGCAAAGGGATGAGCGATGGAACGACCTCGGATCCTGATCGTGGGCGGTGGCTTCGCCGGCCTGGAGTGCGCTCGCCGACTCGAACGCAAGCTCTCGCCGGCCGAGGCCGAGATCTCGCTGGTCACTCCGTTCAGCTACCAGCTCTACCTGCCCCTGCTGCCGCACGTCGCGGCGGGCGTGCTGACCCCCCAGTCCGTGGCGGTGTCGCTGCGCCGGTCGCTGCGCCGCACCCACATCGTCCCTGGCGGCGCCATCGGCGTGGACCCGGCCGCCAAGGTGTGCGTGGTCCGCAAGATCACCGACGAGGTGGTGGCGCAGAAGTACGACTACCTGGTGCTCGCCCCCGGCAGCGTCACCCGCACCTTCGACATCCCGGGCCTCACGGACTACGCCCGCGGCATGAAGACGCTCGCCGAGGCCGCCTACGTGCGCGACCACGTGATCGCCCAACTCGACCTCGCCTCGGCCACCCTGGACCAGCGGGAGCGCGAGTCCCGGCTGCAGTTCGTGGTCGTGGGCGGCGGCTACGCCGGCACCGAGACGGCGGCCTGCCTGCAGCGCCTGACCACGGCCGCCGCCCGCCGCTACCCCCGGCTGGACGCCCGGCAGATCAAGTGGCACCTGATCGACATCGCCCCGAAGCTGATGCCGGAGCTGGGCGACGCGCTGGGCACGGCCGCGCTGGAGGTGCTGCGCGAGCGCGGCATCGAGGTCTCGCTGGGCGTCTCGGTGGCCGAAGTGGGCGCCGAGTCGGTCAAGTTCACCGACGGCCGGGTGCTCCCCTGCCGCACGCTGATCTGGACGGCCGGGGTCGCCGCGAGCCCGCTGATCGGCACGCTGGACGCGGAGACGGTCCGCGGCCGGCTGGCGGTGACGGCGGAGCTGCGGGTGCCGCAGTTCGAGGGCGTGTTCGCGCTGGGCGACGCGGCCGCGGTGCCTGACCTCGCCAAGGGTGACGGCGCGGTCTGCCCGCCGACCGCCCAGCACTCCGCCCGGCAGGGGCGCGCGGTGGCCGCGAACGTGATCGCCGCGCTCCGCAACCAGCCCCTGGAGCCTTACTACCACAAGGACTTGGGCCTGGTGGTCGACCTCGGCGGCAAGGACGCGGTGTCCAAGCCGGTCGGCGTGGAGCTGCGCGGGGTGCCGGCGCAGCTGGTGGCCCGCGGCTACCACCTGATGGCGATGCGCACCAATGTCGCCAAGTTCCGGGTCGGCGCGAACTGGCTGCTCAACGCGACCGCGGGGGACGACTTCGTCCGCACCGGCTTCCTCGCCCGGCAGCCGGCCCGGCTGCAGGACTTCGAGTACACCGACGCCTATCTGACGAAGGATCAGGTGCGGTCACACGCACAGGCGTTGCTCGCCAAGGGCTGAGCCCGCACGCCCGGTGCCCCCCGCGCCCGCGAGGGGCACCGGGCGTGGTGTCAGCGCGCGGCCAGGTACATCCCGCTCGCGTCCTGCCCGGCGGTGTTGCGGCAGGAGTAGTCACCGCTGGTGCGGCCCCACAGCAGGGTCAGGCAGCGCCCGAGCGCCTGCTGCCCGTAGTAGTTGGGGTGCATCGACTCCTGCAGGGCGCCCTGGGTGCTGTTGAGGCCGCCGTCCAGGAAGCGCGCCCATTCGCTGGTGGTCGCGGACGGCCCGGAGGCGGAGGTGGGCTGCCGGGTGGCCGTGGAGCAGACCTCGCGGCCCTGCAGCATGTCGGAGAGGTCCAGGAACTGCGCCCCCTTGGCGGAGGCGACGCCGGCCAGCGCGGTGGAGATCTGCGGCACCATCGAGTCGCGCGCCCAGTCGGCGTCGCCGTCCCAGAACGGACAGCCGCCGGTGTTGGAGCGGGTCCACCCGCTCTCCGGGTAGCGCATCTCGGAGCTGCGCGGGATCGGCGACGGGTAGGACTGCAGCACCAGGCGGTAGTCGCCGGGGGCGTAGCCCGCGCCGGTCATCACCGCGCGGATCTCGTCGATGGCCTTGCCGACCCCGGCCATCGCGGTGGGCAGCTTGGAGTCGATCGAGGACTGCGCGGAGTCGTGGCAGTACGAGTACCAGATCAGGTAGTCCTGGACGCAGTTGGAGATGATGTCGGCGAAGCCGAGGTCGTTCCCGCCGATCGACAGGGTGATCAGCTTGACGTTGTTCTGCCGTGCCACGGTGGCGAGTTGGTCGGCCTGGGGGGCCTCGCCCTTGTAGGACTGGCCACCGTTGGCGGCCCGGTAGACGTTGGCGGCGACGGCGCCGGAGCAGGCCAGGTTGATCTCGTTCTGGGCCCCGGTCGAGGCGCTGAGGACCTCGGCGACGTCGGAGCGGTCGCAGCCGCTGGAGGCCGTCGCGCCGTAGATCCGGGAGGCGTCGGCGGAGCTGCCGTTCCAGGCGCGGTCGGTGCCGTTGCGGCTGCCGCTGGTGCCGGCGGCGTTGCCCTTCCAGCGGCCGGCCTCGCCGGAGATGTAGCTGTCGCCGAGGGTGACGCTGGCGGTGGGGCCGCTCGGGACGGCCGAGGTGGCGGCCCGGGCCGGCGCGGCCGCGGCGAGGCCCCCGGCCATCAGGCCGCCGGCGGCGAGCGGGAGGGCGAGGGCTGCGGTGAGCAGCCGTCGGGCGAGTCGAGGGGTGCTGCGGGTGATGCTCGAACCGTTTTCGGGCACGGCGGAACTCCTGCGGCTCGGTCCTCCCGCGCGGTGGGGACGGGAGGACGCCTAGGTGAGGGTGGGCCGCCGGCCGGTGGCGCGATGAAGATGACATGCCCGCGTTAGTTACCGCTAGGTATCTGCAGCAGGTTTCCCGCTTTGTTACCGCCGGGTTCAGACCAGTGGGGCCGGGGGTTGGACGCCGCGCAACCTCACCGGACGGCGCGCGGGCGCCCTGCGGGCCGCTGACCTGCACGGCACCCGAACACCACCCGCCCCACGGGTGACACGCCCGTGACCGGCCGCCGCCCGGGTCACACCAGGCGCGAGCCGACCCCGCCCGCGCCCAGCACGCCGGCGAGGTCCTCGGCCAGCCGCCGGGCGTCCGCCGGGTCCAGCCGGGACGTGGTGATCCGCAGCCCGGGCGGCGACTGGAGCCGGTACCGGGCGCCCGGCGCGGCGACCCAGCCGCGCTGCACCAGCGCGGCGAGCGCCGAGGTCTCGTCCGGCACGGGCAGCCAGACGTTGAGCCCGCTCCGGCCGTGCGCGGCGATGCCGCGGGCGGCGAGTTCGTCGAGCAGCGCGTCCCGCCGGGTTCGGTAGACGCCGGCCACCCGGGCGACCGGTGCCGCGTCGGTGCGCCACAGCTCGGCGACGGTGCGCTGCAGCAGCAGGCTGACCCAGCCGGCGCCGAGCCGCAGCCGCCCGGTCAGCCGTCCGACGGTGTCCTCGTCGCCGACGGCCACCGAGAGCCGCAGGTCCGGTCCGTAGGCCTTGGCCGCCGAGCGCACCACCGCCCACTGCCGGGTGCCGGCGCCCACCAGCGGGTGGTAGGGCTGCTCGACCATGCCGTGCCCGTGGTCGTCCTCGATCAGCAGCACGTCGGGGTGGCCGGCCAGGACGTCGCGCAGCTCGTCGGCCCGGTGGGCGGTGAGCGCGGCGCCGGTGGGGTTCTGCGCCCGGCTGGTGACCACCACGGCACGGGCGCCCTCGGCCAGTGCGGCGGCGAGCGGGCCGGGCAGCGGGCCCTCGTCGTCCAGGCGGACGGGCACCGGCCGCAGGCCGATCGCGGGCAGCAGGTCGAGCAGGCTGCCCCAGCCCGGGTCCTCGACGGCGACGGCGTCGCCGGGGCGCAGCCGGGTGACGAGGATGCGTTCCAGGGTGTCGAGCGAGCCGGAGGCGAGGGCGATCGGGCCGCCGGGCAGGCCGTCGGCCTCGAAGGAGGCGCGGGCGAGCGCCAGCAGTCTGGGGTCCACGGCAGGGTGCCCGTAGAGGACGGGCTCGGCCCGGGCGGCCTCGGCGGCGGCGGCGAGCGCGGGGCCGAGGTCGGGGAGCAGCGCCGGGTCGGGGTTGCCGTGGGAGAGGTCGCGGGCGTGCGGCGGGACGGGGATCCGGATCTGGTCGCGCGGGGTGAGGGCGGGCCTGGGCAGGATGCGGCTGCCCTTGCGGCCGGCCGTCTCGATCACTCCGCGGTCGCGGAGCAGCCGGTAGGCGGCGGCGACGGTGTTGGGGTTGACGCCGAGTTCGGCGGCGAGGTCGCGCAGCGGGGGCAGCGCGGTTCCGGGGGCGAGGCGTCCACTGCTGACGCCCTGCTCGATGTGGGTGGCGATCTCGCTGGCGCGTCGCCCTTTCAGCGGATAGTCTCCTAGCACAAAGCAAATTATGCACTAGTACAACGAGGTTGTCATGTCGCTCCCCGCAGACGGCTCCGCCCCCTCCAGCTACTCCCGCACGCCCCGCACCACCCCCACCCGGTACAAGGACCGCGCCACCTGGGAGCAGGACGCGATCCACGCCGTCCTCGACAGCGCGTACATCTGCCACCTCGGCTTCGTCGCCGACGGCGCCCCGGTCGTGCTGCCGACCATCTACGCCCGGGTCGGCAGCCGGCTCTACGTGCACGGCTCCACCGGCAGCCGTCCGCTGCGCGGCGCCTCCGGCGACCGGGGCCTGCCGGTCTGCGTCACCGTGACGGTGGTCGACGCGCTGGTGCTGACCAAGTCCGCGTTCAACCACTCGGTCAACTTCCGCTCGGTGGTCGCCCACGGCACCGCCCACCAGGTCACCGACCCCGAGGAGCTGGACGTCGCCCTCGCCGCCCTGGTCGACCACGCCGTCCCGGGCCGCTCCGCCGAGGTCCGCCCGGCCAACGCCAAGGAGCTCGCCGCCACCGCCGTGATCCGGCTGGAGCTCGACGAGGTCTCGGCCAAGACCCGCGCCGACGGCGCCGACGACGACCCGGAGGACCTGGACCTGCCCTACTGGGCCGGCCTGATACCGGTCTCCACCGTGCACGGCACGCCCGAGCCGGACGCCTCCACCACCGTCCCGCTCCCGGCGCACCTGCGCTCCTACCCGCGCTGACCGGAGGTCCGCCCATGCTGATCCGATCCTGGGACCGCGGCGACGAGGCGGAGTGGCGCGCCTGGCTGGCCGAGGGCCGCGACTTCGGCCTGCTCGCCGCCAACGGCGCCCCCGGCGCCGGCCCGGTGCTCGTCCCGACGCACTTCCTGCTGGACGCCGACCGCGGCGAGATCCTGCTCCACCTCGCCGCGCCCAACCCGCTGCTGGCCGCCGTCCGGGCCGACCCGAAGGTGACCCTCGCCGTCACCGACGACTACGCCTTCGCACCGGGCCACTGGCGCGGCGAGCCGGGCACGCCCACCAGCTACTACGCCTCCGTCCACTTCCACTGCACCGCCGAAGTGGTCGAGTCCGCGGCGGGCAAGGCCGGGATCCTCAACCGCCAGCTGGCGCACTTCCAGCCGGAGACCCCGGACACCCGGGTGGTGCCCGGCGAGGGCGAGTTCTCCCGACTGCTGCCCGGCCTGCGCGGCCTCCGCCTGACGGTGGACGAGGTCCGCGCCAAGTTCAAGTACGACGACAAGAAGCCGCCCGTCGCGCAGGAGGAGATCGCCGACCGGCTCGCCGAACGCGGGGGCTCAGGCGGCCCGCGGCGCGACCACGACGCCGGCGCCCGCACCCAGCTGCTCCGCCGCCACCGGCGGCGCACCCGCTGACGGCACGGCGCACCGGCAGGGCCGTAGACCCGCACCGGCCGGACCGCACGGCACGCCCACCGCACCGCACCGCGAACCGCGAACCGGCCGACGGGCCGACGTCCTGACACCCGTTCAGGCGACACGCCGTCACCCGTTCGGCCCCCAATCCGCGCACCGCGGCGCCGCCGCTGCTCGAATGTGAGACGAGTCCTGCCCACCCGGCCCTCGGAGCGGGCCGTCCACCCGGGGAGCGCGCTTGTCCACAGTCAACACCCATCGGTCCGGCGAGGCGCACCTCGGCCACGTGGTCTTCATCTCGGCGGCCGCGGCGATGGGCGGCTTCCTGTTCGGCTACGACAGCGCGGTGATCAACGGCGCGGTGACGGGCATCCAGAAGCACTTCGGGGTGGGCAACGGCGAGACGGCCTTCGTGGTCGCCATCGCGCTGCTCGGGTCGGCGGCCGGCGCGGTGGCCGCCGGCCGCCTCGCCGACCACCTCGGCCGGGTCCGCACCATGCTGCTGGCCGCCACCCTCTTCGCGATCAGCGGGATCGGCTCGATGTTCCCGCCGAGCATCCAGGTGCTGGCCACCTGGCGCGTGGTCGGCGGCGTCGCGATCGGCATCGCCTCGGTGATCGCGCCGACGTACATCGCCGAGGTCGCGCCGACCGCCTACCGCGGCCGCCTCGCCTCCTTCCAGCAGATGGCGATCGTGCTCGGGATCACCGTCTCCCAGCTCGCCAACTGGGCTCTCAACCAGGCGGCCGGCGGCGAGTCCACCGGCCACCTGGGCGGCATCCAGGCCTGGCAGTGGATGCTCGGCGTGGAGACCATCCCCGCCCTGGTGTACGGCCTGATGGCGCTCGCCATCCCGGAGTCCCCGCGCTACCTGATCGCCGACCACCGCGAGGAGCAGGCCCGCAAGGTCCTGCTCGAGGTGGAGGGCGAGGGCGTGGACCTGGACGTCAGGGTCGCGGAGATCCGCGCGGTGCTGGAGTCCGCGCACAAGCCCCGGGTCAAGGACCTGCTGGGCGGCCGGTTCGGCCTGCTGCCGATCGTCTGGGTGGGCATCGGCGCCTCGGTGTTCCAGCAGTTCGTCGGCATCAACGTGATCTTCTACTACTCGTCCTTCCTGTGGCAGTCGGTCGGCATCAACGAGTCCAACTCCCTGCTGATCAGCCTCTCCACCTCGATCGTCAACGTGATCGGCACGGTCGTCGCGATGGTGCTGGTCGACCGGATCGGCCGCAAGCCGCTCGCCCTGGCCGGCTCGGTCGGCATGGCGCTGTCGCTGGCCACCGCCGCCTGGGCGTTCTCCTACCGGCACGGCACCGGCGACACCGCCACCCTCGACGACACCCACGCCACCGTCGCCCTGGTCGCGGCGCACGTCTTCGTGTTCTGCTTCGCCTTCTCCTGGGGCGTGGTGGTCTGGGTGCTGCTCGGCGAGATGTTCCCCAACCGGATCCGCGCGCTCGCGCTGTCCGTCGCCGCCTCGGCCCAGTGGATCGCCAACTGGGCGATCACCGTCAGCTTCCCGGACCTCGCCGACTGGAACCTGTCCGCCACGTACGTCATCTACGCGGTCTTCGCGCTGCTCTCCATCCCGTTCGTGGCCTACTGCATCAAGGAGACCAAGGGCCGCGCCCTGGAGGAGATGGGCTGAGCCCGCCCCGCCGCAACCCCGGGCGCGCACCCCGAGGCGCACCCGGGCCGCTCCCCCGTCGAGTCCCCGCCGCACCCGGCCCGACCCACCGAGAGGACGCCATGCCCGACCAGCGCGGCTCCCGGCAGAACACCACCTTCCCGAGCGCCGGCCGCACCGCGCACGGGTACCTGGCCCGCCCGCCGCAGGCCGTGGGGCCGGGTCTGGTGGTGGTGCAGGAGTGGTGGGGGCTCACCTCGCACATCGCGACGATGGCCGACCGCTTCGCCGCCGAGGGCTTCACCGTCCTCGCGCCCGACCTGTTCGGCGGCGAGACCACCCACGACCGCGCCGAGGCGGCCCGGCTCAAGCGCGACCTCCCGGTCGAACGGGCCGCCGAGGACCTCGCCGGGGCGGTCGACCACCTGCTCTCCCTGGACGGCGTGGTCGGCGACGCGGTCGGCGTGGTCGGCTTCTGCATGGGCGGCGGCCTCGCCCTGCTGCTGGCCGCCCGGGCCGGCGACCGGGTCGCCGCCGTGGTGCCCTTCTACGGCCTGCCGCCCAATCCGGACTTCGACTACCGCGGCCTGACCGCGCACGTCCTCGGGCACTTCGGCGAACTCGACGGCTCGATCCCGGAGACCGCCGTCGACGAGGCCGCGATCCGGATCGGCGAGGCCACCGACGTCCGGCCCGAGTTCCACTTCTACCCGGCCGGGCACGCCTTCATGAACGACGAGGACCTGCTCGGCACCCACGACCCGCTGCAGGCCCGGACGGCCTGGCGCCGCACCCTCAGCTTCCTCTGGGGCCACCTGGGTTAGGGCCCGCTCCTCCGGATCCCGCCGGGCGCACGACGCCGGATCGTCCGGCCGGCCCGCAGGGGCACCGCGGACGCACCGGAGTCCGCGGGCGAGCCCGCCTTCGCGCCGTGAGCGCCCCGTGCGCCCCGCGTGCGCCCGCCCGTACGCAACCAGCGGTGCCCCCGGCTCGTCCGACCGGTCAAGCAACGCCATCGCCTTTGGGGGGCCACCGGTGCCGAAGCCACTGCTGTTCCTGGACGTCGACGGGGTGCTGAACCCGGTCTGCCCGCACCCGGACGCCGGATTCGACACCCACACCCTGCTCGGCTACTCGGTGCTCCTGTCGGAGCGGCACGGCGCCTGGCTGCGCGAGCTGGCCGGCAGCTACGAGCTCGTCTGGGCGACGACCTGGGAGGAGCACGCCAACACCCACGTCGCCCCGGCCATCGGCCTGCCCGAGCTCCCGCTGGTCCGCTTCACCGGCGACGTCCCGCAACCGGGTGACCCGCGCGTCCCGCTGATGGAGCTGCTCTCGGCCCGCAAGTGGGCCCCGCTGCTGCGCTACGCGGCGGGCCGCCCGTTCGCCTGGGTGGACGACGTCATCCCGCCGCGGCTGGTCCGCCGCGCGCTCTGGCGCCGGGACCGCCTGCTGCTGCCGATCGACCCGGGCCAGGGGCTGGAGCGCCGGCACGTCGACCGGCTGCTCGCCCGCCCGCCGCGCCCGCTGGCGGCCCGCCACCCGCTCAGGGGGTCGGCAGCCAGCTGACGTGCCCCGCCAGCAGCGCGTAGCCGACGAAGGCTACCGTGTCGATCAGCGCGTGCGCCGCCACCAGCGGCATCACCCGCCCCCACCGCCGGTACAGCAGGCAGAACACCGCCCCCATCACCATGTTGCCGACCAGCCCGCCGACCCCCTGGTACAGGTGGTACGACCCGCGCAGCACCGAGCTGGCCGCCACCGCCGCCGGCCAGGACCATCCCCGCTGACCCAGCCGGCGCAGCAGGTACCCGAGGACGACGACCTCCTCGAGGACGGCGTTCTGCCAGGCGGAGAGCAGCAGCACCGGCACCCGCCACCACACGTCCGGCAGCCCGGAGGGCGCCACCGTCAGGTTGTACCCGGCCGCCTGCGCGCCCAGGTACAGCGCCAGTCCGGAGCCGCCGATCACCGCCGCCACGGCGGCGCCCCGGCCGAGGTCTCGCAGCTTCTGCCCGAGGTCGAAGCCCAGGATCCGCAGCGAGACGCCCTCGCGCACCAGCAGGTAGCCGACCAGCACCACCGGCATCAGGCCGCGCCCGATGTAGTACAGCTGCCACACCAGGTCCAACCAGGGCCGCCCGGGCGCGCGCGAGCCGTTGAGCGTGGCGACCTGCTGGCCGAGCGTGAGGGGTTCGGTGAGCGAGCCGGCGAAGCTGATCAGCGCACTGACGCCGCTGGCCCCGAGCGAGAGGCCGAGGACGATCAGCAGTTCCGCACCGAGCAGCCGGCGCGTGGGCCGATCGGTCTCCGGCGCGGTCGGGACGGTGGTCACGGGGGCTCCAGCGGGGCGGGCGGCGCTCCGGCCGTCGGCCGACCGCCGGAGCGATCATCCTGACACAGCCGGACGGTCAGCCGACCGGCCAGGTGTGCACCGGCTCGCCGCCCCGCATGTGCTCGACGTAGCGCCTGGTCATCGCGGCCAGCGCGGCCGACCGGTCCATCCCGTACTGCTCGCGCAGCCGGTGGAAGGTGGCGCTCTGCCAGGAGGCGCCGTTGGTGCGGCGCAGGCAGCGCTGCTCGATGATCCCCAGGTAGCGGTCCCGGTCGGCGGGTTCCACGCCCCACTCGTCCAGCCCCTGGTGGGCCATCGGGAGCAGCTCGTTGAGCACCAGGTCGACGGCGGACACCGTGGTCAGCCCGCCGCCGCGGCCGGCCCGGCCCGGGCGCGGCCAGTGGAACACCGCGTCGATGCCGTACCGGGCGCCCTGCCGGAAGTTCTCCTCCGCCCGTTCGAACGGCAGCCGGGTCCAGACCGGCCGGGACTGCTCGGCGAGCACCCGCACCAGCCCGTAGTAGAAGGCGGCGTTGGCGAGGGTGTCGGCCACCGTCGGGCCGGCGGGCAGCGCCCGGTTCTCCACCCGCAGGTGCGCCACCCCGCCGGCGACGTCGTACACCGGCCGGTTCCAGCGGTAGATCGTGCCGTTGTGCAGCCGCATCTCGGCGAGCCGGGGCGCGCCGCCGGAGGCGAGCACCTTCAACGGGTCCTCGTCGTCGCAGATCGGCAGCAGCGCCGGGAAGTACCGCAGGTTCTCCTCGAACAGGTCGTACGCGGAGTCCACCCAGCGCTCGCCGAACCAGGTGATCGGGCGCACGCCCTGGGCCTTGAGCTCCGCCGTACGGGTGTCACAGGCCTGCTGGAAGAGCACCGGACGGGTCTCCCGCCACAGCTCCCGCCCGAACAGGAACGGCGAGTTGGCGCCGAGCGCGAGCTGCGGCCCGCAGATCGCCTGGGCCGCGTTCCACACCGAGGAGAAGCGCTCCGGGGTCACCTGCAGGTGCAGTTGCAGCGAGGTCGCCGCCGCCTCGGCCACCATGGTGATGGTCTCCAGCTGGAGGTGCTCGACCCCCTCGATGTCCAGGGCGATGTCCTCGCCGCGGGCGGCCAGGATCTGGTCGCTGAGCAGGCTGTAGCGCGGGTTGTGGGAGATCGCGTCCAGCCCGGTGTGGCCGTGTTCCAGCGTCGGCAGGATGCCCACCATGACGATCCGGGCGCCGGCCTCCGCGGCCCGCCGGTCGGCGTAGCGCAGCCCGGTGTCGATCTCCTCGCGCAGCTCCTCGAAGACGTGCCCGCAGAGCCGGTGCGGGACGATGTTGACCTCGACGTTGAACTGCCCGAGCTCGGTCTGGAAGTCGCTGGAGCCGATCGCGCTCAGCACCTCGGCGTTGCGCAGGGCCGGCAGGCCCTCCTCGTCGGCCAGGTTGAGCTCGATCTCCAGTCCCATCACGGCCCGTGGCCGGTCGAAGCGGTCCTCCCGCAGCATCCGCCCCAGCGCGTCGAGACAGGCCTGGAGCTTGCGCCGGTACAGCTGCCGGTCCGCCAGATCGGCCCGAGTCGCCACGACCTTCTCGCCCACGGTCCCCTCCTCCTGAGCCACCGGCCGACCCGACCGTGCAAGCATCATGCCCACCTCGAAGATCGATACCCGAATGCTTGTACTGGCTTGCAATGCAAGGAAACTGACGCGTATTCAGCGAATCTGCCGACTTGCCCGGCGCCACCGCCTGTGATAAACAGGTCACCCTGCGCACCTGTTCGATAGAATTCGCACTGCGCTGCGGCCGGTCCGCTCCCCGCCCCGAGGCCCTCGTCGACGGCGGCGACCGCGCCGGCACCGCGATCATGCACAACCGGACACGGCCGGGTCCCGTCACCGATGACACGCCGCGCCACGCCGGTATGCCGCACTCGCACGCCGATCTCGCACGGAGAGGCGGACCCCGCCATGACTCTGCAGACCCCACAACCCCCGCCGAGCGCGCTGCGCGCCGTCCTGGCCGCGCTCGACTCGGACACGGCGCTGCGCCAACCGGCCGCCGCGGCGCTGCGCCGTCCGATCGGCCCGCTGCTGCCCGCGCACGCGCTCGCCGTCCACGTCCTGGACGGGCCGCGCCCCGAGCTCCCCGCCGCCCGCCGCACGGGCTGGCGCTTCCTGATCAAGGACGGCGCCGAGGTGGCCGCCGCCGCGGAGGTGGTCCAGAGCGTCGAGGGCCACACCTTCTCCCACTTCACCGCCGGCCCCTACCTCGACTCGACGGTCCGGGCGCTGCGCCAGGCCTGGCAGATCGCGCAGGGCTCCCGGGCCCGGCAGCAGCCGCGCCTGCTGACCTTCCCCGGCCAGTACGCGACGGCGCTGTGGCTGCACTGCCCGGACACCGGCCCGGACGCCGACCAGCTGATCCCGCTGGCCCCGGCCCCGCTCGGCGTCACCGCGCACCGCGCCTACCCGGCGGCCGAGCTGCTGCCACTGCTCGCCCGGGCGCCGCTCGCCAAGCCGCTGCTGCTCTCCTCCTGAACGACCGCCGCCACCGCCACCGACGGGCCACCGGGTCAGCGCATCCGGCGGCCCGGCGGCGCGCGCGCCGCCCACACCCTCCCGGACCACCCGGACGAGTCATCCGGGCATGGTCGCCTCGGGCCATGCCCGGACTGACCCGTCGGTGCGCGGATTCCCGCCGGACCCACCTGAACGGGTGATCTATGCCGGGGAGTTGTGGCGCATGTCACGAAATCGCTGCGCGCGCGTCCGCAGATGCCGACACTGGGAACCAGCGTGGAAGGACCACCTGTCCTACCCACTTGAGCGCCGGTCCACACCTGGTCGGTGCGCGGACAGGATCCGGCTACCGCGGCGGCTCCCGACGGCTCCACCGCCGGCGACCGCATCACGGGGGAGGATCGCAGAGCGAAGCGAGGGTACGCGTATGTGCCAGCACCGTCCTGAGTGCCCGTCGGCGGAGTCCGAGGACCGCGAGGCCGCCGTCACGGTGGCCTGCCACCCGGAGCAGGGCTGGAGCCTGCTCTGCAACGGCGTCCTGATGTTCGAGGACACCGGAGAGCTGCTGCCCGACGGCCGGGTGATCGCCCCGCGCCGCGCCGTCGCCCACGCGGCCTGACCGCGCCGGCGGGGGCAGCCGCCGCGGACGACGACGGGCAGGGCCCCGGCGGATCGCTCCGCCGGGGCCCTGCCGTGCGCGTCACCGCGCGGGGTCCGGACCCGGTCAGACGCCGTACTCGTCCAGCGGCGGGCAGGAGCAGACCAGGTTGCGGTCGCCGTACGCGCCGTCGATCCGGCTGACCGGCGGCCAGTACTTGTCCGCCGGGTTCACGCCGGCCGGGAAGACCGCCTCCTGCCGCGAGTAGCCGTGCGCCCAGTCACCGGCCAGGGCGGCGGCGGTGTGCGGGGCGTTGCGCAGCGGGTTGTCCTCGGCGGCCCACTCGCCCGAGCCGACCTTGTCGATCTCGGCCCGGATCTCGATCATCGCGTCGCAGAACCGGTCGATCTCGTGCAGGTCCTCGGACTCGGTCGGCTCGATCATCAGCGTGCCGGCCACCGGGAACGACATCGTCGGCGCGTGGAAGCCGTAGTCGATCAGGCGCTTGGCGATGTCGTCCACCGTCACGCCCGTCTCCTTGGTCAGCGGGCGCAGGTCGATGATGCACTCGTGCGCGACCAGCCCGCCGGGGCCGGTGTAGAGCACCGGGAAGTGCGGGGCCAGCCGCTTGGCGATGTAGTTGGCGTTCAGCACCGCGACCTGGGTCGCGCGCTTGAGGCCCTCGCCGCCCATCAGCCGGACGTACGCCCAGGAGATCGGGAGGATGGCCGCCGAGCCCCACGGCGCCGCCGAGATCGGGCCGACGCCGGTGGCCGGGCCGGCCTCCTCCTGGAGCGGGTGGTTCGGCAGGTACGGCGCCAGGTGGGCGCGCACCGCGACGGGGCCGACGCCCGGGCCGCCACCGCCGTGCGGGATGCAGAAGGTCTTGTGCAGGTTCAGGTGCGAGACGTCCGCGCCGAACTTGCCCGGCTTGGCGAGGCCGACCAGCGCGTTCAGGTTGGCACCGTCCACGTACACCTGGCCGCCGGCCTCGTGCACCAGGGCACAGATGGTGGTGATCTCGGTCTCGTACACGCCGTGGGTGGACGGGTAGGTGACCATCAGCACGGCGAGGCTGTCGCGGTGCTGCTCGATCTTGGCCTTCAGGTCGTCGACGTCGACGTCGCCGTCGACCAGGGTCTTCACCACGACCACGCGCATGCCGGCCATCACGGCCGAGGCCGCGTTGGTGCCGTGCGCGGAGGAGGGGATCAGGCAGACGTCGCGCTGGGTGTCGCCGTTGGCCTGGTGGTAGGCGCGGACGGCCAGCAGGCCGGCCAGCTCGCCCTGCGAGCCCGCGTTCGGCTGGATCGAGACGGCGTCGTAGCCGGTCACCT
Source organism: Kitasatospora sp. NPDC101176 (assembly GCF_044768035.1). Lineage (NCBI taxonomy): Bacteria > Bacillati > Actinomycetota > Actinomycetes > Kitasatosporales > Streptomycetaceae > Kitasatospora > Kitasatospora sp. NPDC101176. The sequence goes on along the minus strand of NZ_JBIWPA010000008.1, from coordinate 17,341 downwards.
CGACCAGCTGCTGCTCCAGCTGGCGGATCAGGGTGAGGTAGCCCTGGGCCTGCTCGATCGGCGCGAAGGGGTGCAGCTGGCCGAACTCCGGCCAGGTCACCGCCTCCATCTCGGTGGTCGCGTTGAGCTTCATGGTGCAGGAGCCCAGCGGGATCATGCCGCGGTCCAGCGCGTAGTCCCGGTCCGACAGGCGGCGCAGGTAGCGCAGCATGGCGGTCTCCGAGCGGTGGCTGTGGAAGACCGGGTGGGTCAGGTACTCGTCCTCGCGCAGCAGCGCGGCCGGCAGCGCGTCGGCGGCCTCGGCGACCTCGACCGCGGGGACGCCGAAGGCGGCCCAGACACCGGCCAGGTGCTCGCGGGTGGTGGTCTCGTCGGTGGAGACCGAGATCCGGTCCGCACCGTCCTGGTACACGTTGACGCCGTTGGCGCGGGCGGCCGCGGCGATCTCGGCGGCCCGGCCCGGGACGACGGCGGTGACGGTGTCGAAGAACTCGCCGTGCAGCAGCTCGACGCCGCCGGCGCGCAGGCCCTCGGCGAGGGCGGCGGCGTAGCGGTGGGTGCGGCGGGCGATGTCGGCCAGGCCGTCCGGACCGTGGTACACGGCGTACATGGAGGCCATCACGGCGAGCAGCACCTGGGCGGTGCAGATGTTGCTGGTGGCCTTCTCGCGGCGGATGTGCTGCTCGCGGGTCTGCAGCGCCAGGCGGTAGGCGCGGTTGCCGTCGGAGTCGACCGAGACGCCCACCAGGCGGCCGGGCAGCGAGCGGGCGTACTCCGCGCGCACCGACAGGTAGCCGGCGTGCGGACCGCCGAAGCCCATCGGCACGCCGAAGCGCTGCGAGGTGCCGCAGGCGATGTCGGCGCCGAGCGAGCCCGGGGACTTGAGCAGGGTGAGCGCCAGCAGGTCGGCGGCGACGGCGACGATCGCGCCCAGGCCGTGCGCCTGCTCGACGAGCGGGGTGAGGTCGCGGACCACGCCGGTGGCGCCCGGGTACTGGAGCAGGACGCCGAAGACGCCGCGCTCGACGATCTCGGCCGGGATGCCGGCGGACAGGTCGGCGACGACGACCTCGACACCGGTCGGCTCCGCGCGGGTCTGGATCACCGCGACGGTCTGCGGCAGGGTCTCGGCGTCGACCAGGAAGACGCCGCCCTTGACCTTGGTGACGCGGCGGGCCAGTGCCATCGCCTCGGCGGCCGCGGTGCCCTCGTCGAGCAGCGAGGAGCCGGAGGTCGGCAGGCCGGTCAGGTCGGAGACCAGGGTCTGGAAGTTGAGCAGCGCCTCCAGGCGGCCCTGGGAGATCTCCGGCTGGTACGGCGTGTAGGCGGTGTACCAGGCCGGGTTCTCCATGACGTTGCGCAGGATCACCGGCGGGGTGAAGGTGCCGTAGTAGCCCAGGCCGATCATCGGCTGGAGCACCTGGTTGCGGCCGGCCAGCTCGCGCAGCTCGGCGAGGACCTGCGCCTCGCTGCGGCCCGCGGGCAGGTCCAGGGCGGTGATGGAGCGGATCGCCTCGGGAACGGCGGTGTCGGCGAGCTCGGCGAGCGAGCCGTAGCCGATGGACGCCAGCATCTTCTCCTGCGCGGCGGCGTCGGGGCCGATGTGGCGGTTCTCGAAGGGGCTGGCCAGCTCAAGCTCGGTGAGGGTCGAGGCGCCGGTGGGGCGTCCCGCGTTCGGCTGGGCGTTCATGTGGTCGAGGCCTCCTGGTCACGGACCGGCGGGGGTACGCACGCCGGCGGGCCTACCCCGCTGCGGGCAGCGGAGCGACTTGGGCGGACGAACCCGACAGGCCTCCCCCTCTGTCATCGGGACCTGAGAGCTTCGCCCGCACGACACGCGGTGGCGCGCCGTCGGCTTGCACCGTCGGTGAGGGTGGTGTCGCCGGCTCACGTGCCGACGCTCCTGCCCTGCTTTCCAGAGTGACCTATCCCGCACGGTACGGATGCCTGAGAGATTCCGGGGAGGAGTTGCTCCTTCGGCGCCCCGACCAGCGGATTCCGCCGGCGGGGACTCTCCCGAGCGGGCTCGGCGGTCGCGGCCCAGGGTACCAGCGGGAGGCCGTCCGATCACGGGTGCGTCAGGTCACCCGAGGTCTACGCGCGTACCCCGGACGGCCCAACGCGCAGCCCGTCCGGCGGCGCACCGGTCGCGCCCGCCCGGTTCATGGCTTTTGGTGTGAAGTGGCGGACGGGACGGGTGCTCCGACGCCGTCCTGCGGGAGTTCCGCAGGTGCAGCGCACTGGAGGAAAGAGTGCAAACCGACATCGACCCCCGGGACCTCATCGGCCACAAGGCGGTCGACCGCAACGGGGACAAGATCGGCACGGTCGACGAGGTCTACCTGGACGACGCGACCGGCCAGCCGGAGTGGGCGGCCGTCCGGACCGGCATCTTCGGCCGGGACGCCTTCGTTCCGCTGACCACGAGCGAGTTCTCCGGCGAGGAGCTCCGGGTCCCGTACGACAAGTCGCTGGTCAAGGACTCGCCGGACTTCGGCGTCGGCCAGCACCTCTCGCCCGCCCAGGAGCTCCAGCTCTACCGCTACTACGGCCTCGACACCCCCGTCGAGGGCGGGTCGGCCAACGGGTCGGGCGACCGGCCCGCGCAGCCCGACCTCGACTTCGGCTCCACCCCGGCGGCCGAGCCCGCGAAGGCCGCCGCCCTCCTCTCCCCCGCCCCCACTCCCTCCCCGACCACCGCCACGAGCACCAGCACCGCCCCGGAGGCCAGCGTGCGCACTCTCAGCACCCTCGCGCCCGTCGCCGCCGCCGCGGCGGCGGCACCCGTCGTCGAGCCGAAGCCGCAGGTCGTCCCGCCCGCGACCACCCCAGCCCCCGGGGCGGACGCCCCGTCGTCCTCCTCCCCCAGCGGCCCGCTGGAGATCACCTGCCGCGAGGAGCGCCTGGACATCACCACCGAGTGGCACGTCCTGGGCACCGCGAAGCTGCGCAAGTACGTGACCAGCGAGCCGGTCGAGCGCCGCGTCCCGGTGGTGCGCGAGCGGGTCCGGGTGGAGCGGATGCCGGTGAGCGACGCCGAGCGCGCCTCGCTGACCGAGAAGGACATCGCCGAGGCGGTGGAGGAGGTCACCCTGCGCGAGGAGCGCCCGGTGGTCCGCAAGTACCTCGCCCCGATCGAGCGGGTCCGCCTGGTGGTCGAGCGCTACACCGCCGAGGAGGTGGTCACGGACGAGCTGCGGCGCGAGCACGTCGAGGTCCACGACGAGACCTCGGCTCCCGGCGCCCCCGGGTCCTCCTCCCAGAGCCCGGACCACACCCCGGACCACAACCCGGACCACAACCCGGGCCAGAGCCCGGCCCACGCTCCGACTCCCGGCTCCGCCCCGGCTGCCGACAACGGCCGCCCCGCGGCCCTGCGCCCGCTGTCCTGACGCCGCCCCGACGCCGCTCCGACGGGCTCCACCAGCCCTCCTGACCCGCTCCACCAGGCCCCCGGACCCTCGGTCCGGGGGCCTCGCGCTGCGCCCGGACGGCACCCCTCGGCCCGCCGCCGGCACCGGGATCCTTCGACTTTGCCAAAGCTTCACCGATCGATATTTGACACTCTGAAGTATCTCCCGGCATGGTTACTTCAGTTCATTCACTATGTACGGGAGGAAGCAACCGTGAGTGAGGCACCCCAGCCCACCATCGCGGCCGAGAAGCAGAGCAGCGCCCGGGTCCTGCCGGCCCTCATCCTGGCGATGCTGTCGTTCAGCGTGGTGCAGACCGCGGTCGTCCCGATCCTGCCCTCGCTGGCCAAGGAACTGAACGTCTCCGCGTCCAGCATCACCTGGCTGATGACCGCCAACCTGCTCTCCGCCGCCGTGCTGACTCCCCTGCTGGGCCGCTTCGGCGACCTCCGGGGCCGCAAGCCGATGCTGCTCATCTCGCTGGCGGGTCTGGTCGCCGGTTCGGCGCTGGCGGTCAGCACCCACTCGTTCACCTGGCTGGTCGTCGCCCGTGTCCTGCAGGGCGCCGGCGGTGGCGTGCTCCCGCTGGCGATCAGCATCGTCCGCGACGAGCTGCCCAAGCAGAAGGTGACCGGCGGCGTCGCCGCCATCAGCGCCTCGATGGGCGTCGGCTCCGGCCTCGGCCTGGTGGCCACCGGTCTCCTGCTGGAGCACTGGAGCTACAAGTCGATCTTCTGGATGGGTCTGGCCTTCGGCCTGCTCGCCGTCCTGCTGGTCGCCCTGCGCGTCCCGTCCGACCCGGTCACCGACAAGGACGGCGGCGCCGACCCGCTCGGCGCCCTCACCCTGGCCGGCTGGCTCTCCGCGCTGCTGGTCGCGGTCAGCCAGGGCAACCACTGGGGCTGGACCTCCACCAAGACCCTCGGCCTGTTCGCCGTGGCCGCCGTCGTCGCCCTGATCTGGGGCGTCATCGAGACCAAGGTCGCCCACCCGCTGGTCGACATGCGGATGATGTCCCGCCCGGCCGTCGCCTTCACCAACCTGGCCGGCCTGCTGATCGGCTTCGGCATGTACGGCTCGTTCATGGTGATCAGCAACTTCGCCCAGACCCCGGAGAAGCTCACCCACTACGGCTTCACCGCGACCGTCCTGCACGCCGGCGTGATGCTACTGCCGTCCGCCATCGGCTCGATGGTGGCCGCCCCGCTCGGCGCGATGCTGATCGCCCGCCGCGGCCCGCGCCTGCCGCTGGTCCTCGGTGGCGTCCTCGGTGGTGTCGCGATGGCCTACCTGGCCCTGCGGCACAGCAGCGAGGGTGACATCTACACCGCCTCGGCGATCTTCGGTCTGGGCATCGGCCTGGCCTTCTCCGCGATGCCGGCCTACATCAACGGCGCCGTCCCGGTGGAGCAGAGCGGCATCGCCAACGGCATGAACGCCGTGCTGCGCACCGTCGGCGGTGCGATCGGCACCGCCGTGATGGCCGCCATCCTGACCGGCGACACCATGAAGCTGCCCCCGCAGATCCCGCTGACGCTGCCCACCCTGGACGCCTACAAGCACGCGTTCTGGGCCGCGGCCGTGGTCTGCGCCGTCGCCGGCGCCGTCCCCTTCCTGATCCGCACCGTCAAGCCGGCCGCCACCGTCGCCCAGGGCGGCGCGGCCGACCAGAACGCCGGCCCCGAGCTGGTGAAGACCGACGCCTGACGAGGCGTCCGACCCCCGCGCCCCGGGACAGGGCGCGGGGGCCCGGCCCCCGGCCGGTCGTGAGGGCATCACGACCGCACCGGGGTCCGGCACGGTAATGCGGCCCCACCCGGTACTCCCCCTGGACCGGGTGGGGCCGCTTCGCGTCTCACCGCCCGGCCGGGCCCGGCTCCCCCGCCGTCTCCTCGCCGCCCCCGCGCAACGGCAGCGGCCGGGCCGGCTCCAGCGCCGGATCGTCCACCGCGAAGGTCCGGATCCGCCCCGGCCCGCTCCACGGCGTCTCGAACCGCACGGTGACCCGCCCGACGCCGCTGCCCTGCACCCACCCGGGCCCCAGCTCCGCGTGCCGGACGTCCTGCCCGGGCAGCCAGCGCCGCAGGACGGCCGTCGCCGGCTCCTCCTCGGCCTCCCCCTCCGCCGCCTCCGGGTGCTCCGCGGCCTCCTCCCGGAGGGCCTGCGCGAAGAGGTCCTCCTGGGTGTAGTCGGCCAGTTGGGCGACGCCCACGCCGAGCAGCCGGATCCCGCCCGTGATGTCCACCTGGGCCGCCAGCCGGCGCGCCGTCTCGGTGATCACCGCCTCGTCGTCCGTGGGCCCGCGCAGCGTCTCCGACCGGGTCAGCGTCGAGAAGTCGAACCGCCGGACCTTCAGCACCACCGTCCGCCCGGAGCGCCCGGCCGCGCGCAGCCGCCGGACGCACCGGGCGGCCAGCACCTCCACCTCGCGCAGCACCCGGTCCCGGTCGGCGAGGTCCACCTCGAAGGTGTCCTCCACGGAGACGGACTTGGCGTCCTGGTCGGCCACCACCGGGCGCTCGTCCAGCCCTATGGACATCTGGAACACCCCCGCGCCGTGCGAGCGCCCGAGCAGCTGGACGAGCTCGCTCTCGCCGGCCTCGGCCAGGTCGGCCACCGTGCTCAGCCCGGCCCGCCGCAGCACCTGCTCGGTGGCCGGCCCGATCCCCGGCAGCGCCCGGACGGGCATCGGGCCGAGGACGGCGCGCTCCTGCCCGGGCTCGACCAGCACCAGCCCGTCCGGCTTCGCCTGCTCGGAGGCGATCTTCGCCATCAGCTTGGACCCGGCCGCCCCCACCGAAGCGGTCAGCCCGGTGCGCTCGAGGATGTCGGCCCGCAGGTCCTCCGCCAGGGCGAGCACCAGCCGCTCCCCCGTCCCGTGGTCGGCCTCGGCCAGCACCGGACCGTACGGGCCGGCCTCCAGGTCGACGAACGCCTCGTCCAGGCTGAGCGGCTGCACCAGCGGCGACAGCTCCCGCAGCAGGCCCATCACGATCTCGCTGACCTGCCGGTAGGCCTCGAACCGCCCGGCCAGGAAGGCCGCGTTGGGGCAGAGCCGGCGCGCCTGCGCCATCGGCATGGCCGAGTGGACCCCGAACCTGCGCGCCTCGTAGGAGGCTGTGGAGACCACCCCGCGCCCGCCGAGCCCGCCGACGATCACCGGCTTCCCGCGCAGGCTCGGCTTGGCCGCCTGCTCCACCGCCGCGAAGAAGGCGTCCATGTCGAGGTGGATGATGCTCGGCAGTGATCGCACCCGCCGATCATCGCCCACGGGTCCGACAGTGCGTACGAACCCGGCCGACGCCCCCGCCGCCGGGCCCGCCGGGCTCCGGGCCCGGCGGAGCGGCCTACCGCCGGGCGGCGTCCGCCAGGGCCCTCGGGATGCCCTCCTCGCGGGGCCCGAGGAAGACCGGGTCCGGCCGCAGCCAGGCGTTGACCGCCGCCTTGCCGGCCCCCGGGACCTCCCGCAGCCCGCCGTACAGCCAGGTGACGTCGTGCGGCTCCGGCACCGCGACGGCGTGCGCGTCGATGCCCGCGGCCGCGCAGAGCGCCAGCGCCCGGCGGACGTGGAAGTCCTGGCTGACCAGCACCGCCCGGTCCACCCCGAACACCCGCCGCGCGCGGGTGCAGGAGTCCCAGGTGTCGAAGCCCGCGTAGTCGCCCACCACCCGCACCTCGGGCACGCCGTGCTCGATCAGGTACCGCCGCATCGCGTCCGGCTCGTCGTAGCTGTCCCGCCCGTTGTCCCCGGTGACCAGGATCGCCTGCACCTTCCCGGCCCGGTACAGGTCCAGTGCCGCGACCAGCCGGTGCTCCAGGTACGGGGACGGCCTGCCGTCGTCCAGCCCGGCGCCGAAGACCACCGCGACCGGCGCCGCCGGCACGCTCTCCACCGTGCCCACCCGGTCGCCCGCCGAGACCCACAGCCAGGCGCTCGGCGCGAGCGCCAGGGAGCAGAGCACAGTCCCCAGTTGGAAGGCCCTGCGCTGCGCGGGCCGCTGCCGCAGTGCGGCCACCAGCCGCCCGCCCCGCCGTCTCAGCCGGTCCGTCACCGCGCCGCCGAACCCCACGTGCCCTCCCTCGGTCTCGTCACCGGGCGAAACGACGAGGCCGTGGGCCCGAACGGTTCCCGTCCGGGCCCACGGCCTCGTCAGATCGTCGGTCAGACCGCCCGGTTGCGGCGCTGCGCCAGCTCGTCCCCCGGGTCGTGGCCGACCACCGTCTCGCCGGTGTCGGTGCGTTCGGCGTGCAGCCGCGCGACCACCCGCTCCAGCTCCTGCCAGACCGCTCCGACCGCGATGCCGAACACCCCCTGACCGCCCTTCAGCAGGTCGACCACCTGCTGCGGCGTGGTGCACTCGTACACCGTCGCGCCGTCGCACAGCAGCGTCATCCCGGCCAGGTCACCCTGCTCGGCGGCCTGCAGATGGGCGACGGCCACCCGGATGTTCTGCAACGAGACGCCCGCGTCGAGCAGCCGCTTGACGATCTTCAGCAGCAGGATGTCGCGGAAGCTGTAGAGCCGCTGGCTGGTCGCCGGGTACGCGCTGCGGACGCTGGGCTCCAGCAGTCCGGTACGGGCCCAGTAGTCCAGTTGGCGGTACGTGATGCCGGCCGCCGCACAGGCCGTCGGGCCGCGGTAGCCGATCAGTTCGGACGTCGGAGCCAGCCGCTCGATGGCGGGCTGCCCCGGCTGCACGGCCGGGAACCTGCTCACCCGGGGCAGGTCCGTCACGGTACGAGCGATGCGCGGCAGGTGCACGGCGCACCGGCCTCCCACGGCCGCGTCGTCGCCGGTGCTGCTCATGCCTACCTCCGTCCACTGGTGCTGCGGGCAACCCGAGACTGCGGGCATCGGTCACCCGGACAGCCACTCCTGACGGTAGGCAGTCCCCTATGACCCGTCAACGATCGCCACGCCGGGCCGGACAAACCACGTCACTCAGGAGAGTGGTTTTTCGTGCCCCTAGTGTGGGTAGATGGACGGTTTTTGGCAAAACGACCGGTGCGACGGCTACCTGATCAGTACACCGTCCCGTTCGCGCTACTGCGGGCCGCTGCCCCCGAAGTCCTCGGGCGACACCTGGTCGAGGAACTCGCGGAACTTCTCGACCTCGTCCTCCTGCTCGTCCGGGATCGCGATGCCCGCCTCGGCGAGCACCTCCTCGCTCCCGTAGATCGGCGTCCCGGTGCGCAGCGCCAGCGCTATCGCGTCGGACGGCCGCGCGCTGACCTCGACCCCGCCGGCGAAGACCAGCTCGGCGTAGAAGACGCCCTCCCGCAGGTCGGTGATCCGGACCTCGGTGAGCTGCTGGCCCAGCGCCTCCAGGACGTCCTTGAACAGGTCGTGCGTCAGCGGGCGCACCGGCGTCATGCCCTGCTGGGCGAAGGCGATCGCGGTCGCCTCGCCGGGGCCGATCCAGATCGGCAGGTAACGATCGCCCCCGACCTCCCGAAGCAGCACGATCGGCTGGTTGGAAGGCATCTCCACTCGGACACCCACGACGTCGAGCTCATTCACACAGGCAACCCTATGGCTCCGGTCCCGGATATGAAAGCGCAGGGCCGACGCCGCTGGTCAGGGCGGTGCACCCGGCCGCCTGGCCGGCGGCCCGGGCGGCTACCCGCGCGTGCGCAGACCGGCCTGCACCATCGCCGCGTGGAGCCGGACGGACAGCGTGGCGAGCTCCCTGGCGGTGGCCTCCGCGTGGGCCCTGGTCTGCGGGTTGCGGTGCCGGCGCAGCGGCGCCACCACCTGCTCCACCAGGGCGACCTCGCGGTCCGCGGCCGCCTTCATGGCCCGCAGGTGGCGCGGTTCCAGCCCGAACCGGCCGAGCTCCGCGACCAGCCGGGCGACCTGCAGCGCCTCACCGTCGTACCCGCCGTCCGCACCGGGCGCGACCAGGCCGTAGGACTCCCACTCGGCCAGCTCCCGCTCCCCGGCCTCGGCGGCCGCCAGCAGCTCGGCCCGCCCCAGCCGGACCCCGGACGCCGCGTCGGCGGCGGCGACCAGCTCGCGGTCGGCCTCCTCCAGCGGGCCGGGCCGGGTGTCGGCGGAGGGCGGCAGCGCGGGCGGGGCCTCACCGCGCTCGATCGCGTCCAGGTGCTCGCGGATCACCCGCAGCGGCAGGTAGTGGTCCCGCTGCATGCGCAGGACGTAGGCCAGCCGCTCGACGTCGGCCGGACTGAACTTGCGGTACCCCGAGGGCGTGCGCTGCGGCTCGACCAGCCCCTCCGCCTCCAGGAAGCGGATCTTGGAGATGGTGACCTCGGGGAAGTCGTCGCGCAGGAAGGCCAGCACGGCGCCGATGCTCAGCAGCTCGTCGCCGCCGCGCCGCCGCACCCCCGGCCGGTCCGGGCGGACCGGCTGCCTGGGGCCCGCGACCACCCCGCGCCCGCCGCGGTCCGCCTGCGGACCGGACGACGCGGGGGTGGTCGCCCCGAGAGAAGGTGAGGGGGGATTCGTACTCACTCGGGCTCCTGCCGACGTTGGGTTCAGTACCCCCGGTTGTGGCCGGCGAAGAACACCAGCCGGTACTTCCCGATCTGCACCTCGTCGCCGTTGTTCAGCGACACCTCGTCGATCCGCTCCCGGTTGACGTAGGTGCCGTTGAGGCTGCCCACGTCGGCGACGCTGAAGCCGGCCGGCGTGCGGCGGAACTCCACGTGCCGGCGCGAGACCGTGACGTCGTCCAGGAAGATGTCGCCCTGCGGGTGACGGCCGGCCGTGGTGACGTCCGAGTCCAGCAGGAACCGGCTGCCCGAGTTCGGGCCGCGCTGCACGATCAGCAGGGCCGAGCCCGGCGGGAGCGCGTCGATGGCCGACAGCACCTCGGCCGACAGGGCCGGCGTGGCGCCGGTGCCGGTCGTGGTGTTGGGGTCGTACGACTCCAGGCCCGAGATGGAGATGGTCGACGTGGTCTCCGCCGCCCCCTCGGGGATCAGGCCGCCGCGCAGCGCCGTACCGCAGTTGGAACAGAACCGGGCCGAGGCCGGGTTCTGGTTGCCGCACCTGGGGCACGGAGTCGGGCCAGCCATGTTCACAGCCTCCTGGCGCGGCACACCCGACGGGTTGTGCCCGGCGTACGGATCCGGGGCAAACCCTCCACCAGAGGTTGAGGGTCCCGACTGGAAACCTATGCGCGGGTCGCCGGAAGGGTCAACCGACGCGCCGTAGCCGGCGGGATTCCCCGCGTACTGGGCGGCGCCGCCGTCCCGGAACAGCTGCTGCTCGGCGTACTGCGGCGCCTCGGGGGCAGGCCGCATGCCCGGCACGGCGGGCTCGTCCTCGGGCCGGCGGTGGCGCGCGGTGGGCGCCTCGACGGCGGCCGCGTCGCGGCCCTTGTTGCGACCGAACAACTTCGAGAAGAAACTCACGGGCGAATCCCCTTGCGTGTGACAGACCCGCCCGCGGGGCAGGGTGAGAACCTCGGACAAGCAGCGGGCCCGGTTGCGGTCCGGACCCGCTGGAGCGGTGCTCCGACGGAATGTGCTGCGGTTGGTGCTCCGGTGCGTACTCGTGCGAACCAGTCTCGCCCACGCGACGGCGGCGTCCCGCTCCGGGTGCCGCCCGCACGTGACGGGACGTTCGTCGGGTGCCCCGTCACTTCGAAGCCGGCTTGGCGTACTGCGGCGTCTTCAGATCCACGAGGGCGTCCACGACGACCTTCTGCTGCTGCGCGATCGTCGCCCGGGCCTGGTGGCTCTCCAGGGTGCGGACGACGCCTCCCGGGATGTTCAGCGCGGGCGTCAGGTCCTGCGGGTTCCCCACGACGGTGAACCGATAGGGCTGCGAGACCTTCTTCCCGTCGATCTGCACACCACCGCCCGAGAGGTCGGTGAAGTAGGTGTTGACCACCACGCGCACATCGTTGATCTGAATCGCCTCCGCCCCCGCCGCTCGAAGTTCCTGCAGGGTGTCCAGCAGCATATCTGCCTTCACCTGCCCTTGGGGATCATCGACCGTCAGTACGATGCCCGGACCAGTGGCTTTGACGGTACCGGCGAGCACGCCGAGTTCCGTCGTCTTCTTCCTGGTCTGCTCCTGGGCCTCCTTGGCCTGGTTGGAGCTGTTCTCCAACTTGGCCAGGGACTGCTCCAACTCCGCCTTCTCCTGCTGTAGACGCTGTTGGCGGCTGTCCAGTTCGTCGAGGATCCGGACCAGGTCCTCCTGGCGGGCCCCGCGCAGCTGGCTGTGGTGGTCGTTGGTCGACCGCACCTGGATCGCCAGGGCCAGGCCGAGGGAGAACAGCAGCAGGGCCACCACCAGCTGCCCGCGGGACAGCCTCGGCGGCCACAGCGCCGCCTTCAGGCGCCGCCGCCCGGCGCTGCGGTCCGCGGCGGGCGGCTGATCACTCCCGGCCTCGTCCGCGGCCTCCTGCTCCTGCTCGCACTCCGGAGCCGCCTCGACCACCGGTACGGACGCCGGCTCCCGCTCCGGCTCCACCCCGGACGCGGACACGGCTGCCGGTTGCGGCTTCCGCTCCGCCGGCTTCCGCTCCGCCTCCGGCCGCACCACCTTGGTGAGCTGCAGGGTCGGCTCGGCCACCGCCGCGGCCCCGGGCTCGGGCGCAGGCGTCGCCTCGGCCCCGGTCGCCGCGGGCTCCGTCGGAGCGTCCCCGGCCGGCTCCACCGGCCTGGTCTCCTCCACGCCCTCGACGTCCTCGGCCCGGGCGTCCTCGGCCTCCCCCGCGGGGTCCGCCGGCGCGACCGCGTCCGCCGCCGCAGCGGCCTCCGGGCCCTCCCCGGCCGCCTCGGCGGGCTGCTCGGCGGCCGGCGCGGGAACCCGCTGAACGGCCTTCCCGGGCACCCCCGCCGCGTCCTTCGCCGCGGTCGCCCCGGGCGCCGCCTCCTCGGCCCGTCCGTCCACGTTCTCCTCCGCCGCCGCGCGGCCCGGCTCAGGCACGGAAGACATGGCGCCGGATCGCGGCCGCGTTGGAGAAGATGCGGATGCCGAGGACGACGACCACGCCCGTGGACAGCTGCGAGCCGACGCCCAGCTGGTCACCGAGGAACACGATCAGCGCCGCGACCACCACGTTCGAGAGGAAGGAGACGATGAACACCTTGTCGTTGAAGATCCCGTCCAGCATCGCCCGGACACCACCGAACACGGCGTCCAGCGCCGCCACCACCGCGATCGGCAGGTACGGCACGACGGCGTCCGGCACCTCGGGCTGGACGAAAAGCCCGACGACCACCCCGATCACGAGACCCAGTACGGCAATCACGGTCTAGCTGCTCCTGTCCCTGCGGACGACGACCCTGTGGGGGCCGTCGTGGACGAGTGGGCTGTCGTGGTCTTGGTGGTGGAGCCCGGGGTCCGGCGCGCGGGGCCCGAGGGCGTGCCGGTGCCGCTCGCGGACGGTGGGACGGACGCGCTCGGGCTCTCGGAGGTTCCGGCCGTGGGCGACGGCGTCACGCTCGGCGCGGCCGACGGGCTCGCCGTGGGTGAGGGCTCGGGGGTGACGGGCTGCGCGGTCCGCAGCGAGACGCCCACGGCCGCCGGAAGCGTCAGGCTCTTCTGCGCGGAGAGGGTCGACTTGATGCCGTACTTCTCCTGGAGCAGCCGCAGGTACTGCCCGGCCATGTCGTTCTCGAAGGCGGTGAGGAGCTTCGGGCCGTCCCCGATCGCCTGGATGTTGTACGGCGGGACGAGCGGCCGGTTGTCCACCAGCACCGCCTCGCCCGCGGCCCGGATCGCCGAGAGGGCGGTCAGCCGCTGGCCGTTGATCGCCACCGCCTCCGCCCCGGATCCCCACAGACCGTTCACCACGAGCTGCAGGTCACGGTCCCGCAGCCGGCCGCTGTTGGAGAAGCCCTGCCCGGCCCGCGGGTCGACGTTGCCCCCGCCGCCGGTCCCGGCGGCGTCCTCCAGGACCAGCTTCACCCCCGGTCCCGTCACCTCGCCCAGCCCCACCGCACCCGTCAGCCCGCCGGCGTCGCCGCTCCCCGTGGCGAGCGCCTGCTGCTGCGTGCTCTCGACCTTGCGCCGCAGGTCCTGGACCTGCTGCTGCAGGTGGTCCGCCGAGCCGTTGCTGTCGTTGATCCGGTGGATCAACGCGTCCCGCTCCTTGGCCAGCGTCGGCTCCGCCTTGTGCGCGTTCACCGCACCGACCGTCACCACGGCCCCGACCAGGGCCAGCCCGGCGCCCAGCGTGAGCAGGCCGCGGGCCGTCCTGGGTATCCGGCCGTCGCGGTCGCCGCCGCGGGCCGCGGCCGCCTCGGCGTAGCCCTCGTCGAGGCTGTGGTCCATCACGTTGGTCAGCAGGGACATCGAGGCGTCCGGGCGGTTGTACCGTCCGTTCGGAGCACTCGGCGTCGGCGTCGCTGGCATGCGGACCATCGTCCCACGTCGGAGACGGGCCCCGTGCACGCCCCCTGAGCTGCAAACACGACGCAAAGTGACGGATCGGGCCGAAGGGTGTGAAACGGACAGCGGGGCGCACAGCTTCCGCCGCACGCCCCGCTGGTCAGGACCGTTCCTCGGTCAGACCGGTGTCGTCGTCACCGACCTGCCCCGTCGACCACCGCGGCCCACTCGTCCAGCAGCGCCTCGGTCGCCTCGTCGTCCGGGCCCTCCGCCCACAGGTGGGTGGTCGCCTCGGCGGGGTCCGGCAGCACCAGCGTCCAGCGCCCGTCCGCCTCGACGACGCGGACGCCGTCGGTGGTGTCCAGCCGCCGGCTGCCGGCCGCCTCCACCACCGAACGCATGACCATGCCCTTGGCCGCCCACGGCGTGGCGATGTCCCGGCGGCGGATGTGCGCCTGCGGGATCCGGGCGTCGATCTGGCTCAGCGTGAGCTGGGTGCGCGCCACCAGGCCGACCAGCCGGACGAAGGCCGCGGCCCCGTCCAGCACCCCGCTGAACTCCGGCACCACGAAACCGCCGCGCCCGTCCCCGCCGAACACGGTGCCCTCGGCGGAGGCCGCCTTCGCGAGGTCGTCCGGGGTCGTCGTGGTCCAGATGACCTGGGTGCCGTGGTACGCCGCGACCTGCTCCGCGATCCTGGTGGTCGTCACCGGCAACGCCACCTGACCGCTGCGCCGCTCGGCCGCGACCAGGTCCAGCAGCACCAGCAGGGCCCGGTCGTCGTCGATCACCCGCCCGAGCTCGTCGACGAAGGCGACGCGCTCGCCGACCGGGTCGAAGCGGACGCCGAAGGCCGCCCGGGAGGAGGCCACCAGCTCCCCGAGCCTGGCCAGCCCGGCCCGCCGCTCCTCCGCGTCCTCCGTCGGCCTGGCCTCGTCCAGCCCGCTGGAGACGGTCAGAGCCTCCACCCCGAGCCGCCCGAGGATGCTGGGCAGGACGAGGCCCGCGCTGCCGTGCGCGGTGTCGACGACCACCTTCAGCCCGGCCTCCCGGACGCCCGTGGTGTCCACGGCCCGCAGCAGGTTGCCCGCGTAGGAGTCGAAGACGCTGGACGGGAAGGTGAGGTCGCCGATCTCGCCGGGGAAGGCGCGCCGGTACTCCTGGCGCGCGTACACGCGGTCCAGCTTGCGCTGCCCGGCCTGCGAGAGGTCGGCCCCGCGCTCGTCGAAGAAGAGGATGTCCAGTGAGTCCGGCACCCCCGGTGTGGTCCGCAGGAAGATGCCGCCGGCGCTCCCGCGCGCGGTGTGCTGCCGGGCCACCGGCATCGGCACGTTCTCCAGGTCCCGGACGTCGATCGCGGAGGTCTGGAGCGCCGAGATCATCGCCCGTTTGAGCGCACGCGCACCACGCGAGTGGTCACGCGCGATGGTGACGGTCGCCCCCTTTTTCAGGGTCGTGGCGTACGCGCCGGCCAGCCGCACGGCCAGTTCCGGGGTGATCTCGACGTTCAGGATCCCGGAGACGCCCCGGAGCCCGAAGAGGTGCTCCTGGCCGCGGGACTCCCAGATCACCGAGGTGTTGACCACGGCGCCGGCCTCGATGGTCTTGAACGGGTAGACGCGGACGTTCGCCCCGATGATCGACTCCTCGCCGATCAGGCACTCGTCCCCGATGACCGCGCCGTCCTCGATCCGAGCGGCCCGCATCACGTCGGTGTTCTTGCCCACCACGCAGCCGCGCAGGTTGCTCTGCGGCCCGACGTAGACGTTGTCGTGCACCACCGCCTTGTGGAGGAAGGCGCCGCGCTTGACCACCACGTTGCTGCCGAGCACGGTGTGCTCACGGATCTCCACCCCGGCCTCGACCTTGGCGTAGTCACCGATGTACAGCGGGCCCCGCAGGACGGCCTCCGGGTCCACCTCGGCGCCCTCGGCGACCCAGACCCCCGGGGAGATCTCGAAGCCGTCGATCTCGACGTCCACCTTGCCCTCCAGGACGTCCGCCTGGGCCTTGCCGTAGCTCTCGTGGGTGCCCACGTCCTCCCAGTAGCCCTCGGCGACGTACCCGTAGACCCGCTTGCCCTCCTTCAACAACTGCGGGAAGACGTCGCTCGACCAGTCGACGGACTCACCCGCCGCCACGTAGTCGAAGACCTCGGGTTCCATCACGTAGATACCGGTGTTCACGGTATCGGAGAAGACCTGCCCCCAGGTCGGCTTCTCCAGGAACCGCTCGACGCGTCCGTCGTCATCGGTGATCGTGATTCCGAACTCCAGGGGATTCGGCACCCTGGTGAGACAGACGGTGACCAGTGCGTCCTTACTGCGGTGAAAGTCGATCAATTCGGAGAGATTGAAGTCGGTCAGCGCGTCACCGGAGATCACCAGAAAGGAGTCGTCCTTCAGCGCGTCCTCGGCATTCTTGACACTCCCCGCAGTGCCGAGCGGCGTCTCCTCGTGGGCATAGGTCAGATGCATGCCCAGGTCCTCGCCGTCACCGAAGTAGTTCTTGACCAGTGACGCCAGGAACTGGACGGTGACGACGGTGTCGGAGAGACCGTGCCGCTTCAGCAGCCGGAGCACGTGCTCCATGATCGGCCTATTGGCCACCGGTAGCAGCGGCTTCGGCATGCTCGAGGTCATCGGGCGGAGTCGGGTGCCTTCGCCCCCTGCCATGACTACGGCTTTCATTACGGGTGCGTCCTCCTTCGCGGTGGTGGACCTGCAGGTCCATCAAACCGTTCCAGAGGGATCTCTACCCTGAAGGTATCGTCCGACGCACCGATACGACGTGGGACTTCTCTCAGCCTGTGTCTCAGACTGCGGACGCGGAGCCCGCGGTACTCGCCCGGATGATGCGCCGCGCCTGAACGGCGTAGAGAATACCGGCCCACCAGTACAACGTGGTCCCCCACCAGATGAAGGCCCAGCTGACCACCTCGGCCGGCCGCGCGATCCAGCTGTCCACGCTGCCGAGCAGCAGGAGCGGAAACGCGTACATCAGGTTGAAGGTCGCGGCCTTCCCCAGAAAACTCACCTGCAGCGGTCCGTAGCCGTGCCGGTTCAGAATGGGCAGCAGCGCGGCGATAAACACTTCACGCGCCAGCAGAATCGCCGTGAGCCACCACGGCAGAATCTCACGCCAGGTCAATCCGACCAGGGTGGACAGCACATAGAGCCGGTCCGCCAGCGGATCGAGCAGCTGCCCCACCCGGCTGATCTGCCCCCACCGCCGGGCGAGCTTTCCGTCCAGGTAGTCGCTGATCCCGCTCAACGCCAGGATCAGCAGCGCCCAACCGTCGTTGTTGGGGCCGTCGAAGACCGGCCAGAGAATCAGCCAGAGAAAAAGCGGAACGCCGACCAGCCGGCCCATGCTGAGCAGGTTGGGGATGGTGAGGACGCGATCGGTCTGGACCCGCGTCTCCTGGACCTCCACCCGGGGGCCTCCTGATCCGTGTGACGACACTGCACGTTGACCTTACAACAGAGAAGCCCCCGTCCGGTTCACCCGGCGGGGGCTTCTCTCGAAGAATTGTTCGGCGGCGTCCTACTCTCCCACAGGGTCCCCCCTGCAGTACCATCGGCGCTGTGAGGCTTAGCTTCCGGGTTCGGAATGT